>NZ_VMLJ01000011.1:0-27332 GCF_013276615.1 Streptococcus sp. 1621 | reverse complement strand
CAGTGCTTTGAGCAGCCTGTGGCTAGCTTCCTAGTTTGCTCTTTGATTTTCATTGAGTATTAAATACTTTTTCCTGGTAATAGAGTAACTGGTAAAAAGTAACCAGTTGTCGCAACTTCCTTGCCTTCTATCTTCTGCAAGAGAAGGTCAACAGTGAGGCAGGCAATCTCTTCCAAGGGTTGCTTGATAGTAGCCAGTTGGGGGTAGTAATTCTCGATAAAGTAGGTCCCATCATATCCGATGACCTTGAGTTCTTCAGGGACAGAAATGCCCAGTTCTTGAGCAATTTTAATGACCAGAATAGCAGTCAAGTCATCTGAAGCAAAGATGGCATCTGGCTTTTGTCGAGTCAAGATATTCTTGATTTCCATTTCTTTTCTGACGGGAGAAAAGTCACTGGAAACATTGATAATAGGTGCTTTTGGGAGTACAGATGCAAAACCAGCGTGGCGCAGTCCAGTTGGCGAGTTAGAATTGTCATTCCCTGTAATCATGATGATAGATTGGGCGCCTGTCTTAACCAAGGTCTGGGCAGCAAGAACCCCACCAGCATAGTTGTCAGAGGAAACGACAGGAATGTCTGGCGACAGGTTACGGTCAAAGGAAATAATCGGTGCTGTCACACGATTGTAGTCTTTGATTCCCAAGTTGTGACTACCAGAAATGATGCCGTCTACCTGATTGGCTTCCAACATTTCGATATATTCGCGTTCCTTTTCAGAATCGTGCTCACTGTTGCAGATGATGGTCTTATATCCATTTTTGAAGAGTTGGTGTTCCAGCTTATCAATCAATTCTGCATAGAAAACGTTAGAAATATTGGGGAAAATCAAGCCGATTAATTTAGCTGATTTTCCTTGCAGACTACGAGCTAGGTTGTTGGGTTTATAGCCCAATTCTCGCATGGCTTCATTAACCTTTTGAATGGTTTTTTCAGATAGATACCCTTTTTTATTGATAACCCGAGAAACGGTAGTAGGACTGACGCCTGCAAGTTTGGCGACATCAGTTAGTTTTGCGACCATAATCTAATTCATAGTAAGTTCCAGTTGGGTTTCCAGATTTAATCAGGATACCATTTTGGTCCTCATGTGGGAAGACACGACCAGAAAATACTTTTTCTCCTTTATTGATGAAAATTTCAAAGACAGAGTTATCGATGAAAATCGTAGCAGTAGTAGCCTGATTCTCGATTGGGCAAGAACGTGTAGTTCCAAATTCTTGGGCATACTGTTCTCCAGCATGGCTACGATCCACTGTCACTTGACCATTTACAAGGTCAAAGTTGATTGAAAGTCCCTTGCCTTCTTTATCAGCAAGTAAGACAATCTCGCTCTGGCTATTGGCTTCCAAGTTGAGTTCAAGTTCGTAAGTGTTCTTGGTTTGGGCACGGTTTGAGAAAGGTTCTTCAGAAGCACAAAGGTCCTTGATAGCTGCGACTGGGTATTGGTAGAGTTTGCCGTCTTTGATAGTGAGTTCCTTGACCAAAGAGAAGGTTCCTTGGTGGTCAAAACGGTCAGATGGATATGAAACATCAGGCAAGCCAAGCCAGCTAACAGCTAGAGCACGTCCATCAGGAGCGTTGAAGGCTTGAGTTGCATAGGCTTCGAAACCATAGTCCATGTTTTGAAGTTGAGACACATCTACCATTTTGGCATTTTCAGGGTCAAAGGAAGCCCCAATCTTATACATATTTGGAAAGATATTATCGTAGTCTAGAACGTTCTTATCCAATCCTTGTGGGCAGTAGAGAAGGACAGGTTGTTCCCCTACAAAGACCAGATTTGGACATTCCATCATGTAGGCAGTACGGTCGTTAGCAAAGTCAAGGTTGCCAACGGCTTGCCAGTTTGTATAGTCATTATCGACAGCCTTGTAGAGACGGACGAAACCTTTTTTCTCCAAGTCCTGTCCACCAACGATAGCATAATATTGCCCCTTAAAGTTAAAAATTTGCGGATCACGGAAGTGGTCAGTTGAGTCTGCTGGCTGGTCGATCAAGGTCTTGTCAATCTTGGTAATCTTACCATCCTTATCCATCAAAGCTCCAATCTGGTAAGGGTGACGGATCCAGTTTTCATCGCGGACATTTCCTGTATAAAATAGGAATAACTGATCACCAAATTGCATGGCAGAACCAGAGTAGGCACCGTGGCTATCTAATGGAGTATCAGGTAAAACTTTGACACCAGTTTCTGTGAAGTGAACCAAGTCCTCACTTTCCAATTGCACCCAAGATTTTAAACCATGGGCTGCACCAAATGGAAAGTTCTGATAAAAAACAATCCACTTGCCATCAAAGTAGGAAAAGCCATTTGGATCGTTGAGAAGTCCTGTTTTTGGCTCAACATGGTAATGAGTATGCCATGGAGATTGTGCTATATTTTCTTTTATATGTTGAATTTCTTCTTGCGTCCAATCTTGATAAAGTCTGTAACGACGCTCAGTTGTCCATTCCATTCATTCATTCCTCCAAAAATCTTATCACTTTTAATAGTAACCGTTTTCGATAAAAAATGCAAGCCTTTTATGTTAAAAAAGAGGAAAAGCTGTCAAGCGTTTATCACAAATTAAAACCAGAAAATCAATCATCTATCTACAAAAAAATGAAAGAAAGTGAAGCAAAATCCTTTTAAACAAGATTCCAAACTTATTTTTTTAAGAAATGCCTGCTAAAACAGTCAAAAACAATCAATCTATGGCGTGCCCACTAAGTGGATAGAATATTTTTTCTGCAAAACGCTTGACATATTTCTAAAACATGATAAAATAATAGTCGTAGGGCGAATAAAATCGCTTTCAAACAATAACAAAATTTTATATAAGGAGATTTTTGCAAATGAACAATCAGGAAATTGCAAAAAAAGTCATCGATGCCTTGGGCGGACGTGAAAATGTCAACAGTGTAGCTCACTGTGCGACTCGTCTTCGTGTCATGGTCAAAGATGAAGGAAAAATCAATAAAGAGGTGATTGAGAACTTGGAAAAAGTTCAAGGTGCTTTCTTTAACTCAGGTCAATACCAAATCATCTTTGGTACAGGTACAGTTAACAAAATGTACGATGAAGTTGTTGCGCTTGGCTTGCCAACATCATCTAAAGCTGACATGAAAGCAGAAGCTGCGAAACAAGGGAACTGGTTCCAACGTGCTATCCGTACTTTCGGTGACGTTTTCGTTCCAATCATCCCAGTTATTGTAGCGACAGGTCTCTTCATGGGTGTGCGTGGTCTTTTCAACGCTCTTGAAATGCCACTTCCAGGTGACTTTGCAACTTACACACAAATCTTGACAGATACGGCCTTCATCATCTTGCCAGGTTTGGTTGTGTGGTCAACCTTCCGTGTATTTGGTGGAAATCCTGCCGTTGGTATCGTTCTTGGTATGATGCTTGTTTCTGGCTCACTTCCAAACGCTTGGGCAGTCGCTTCAGGTGGTGAAGTAACAGCTATGAACTTCTTTGGTTTCATCCCTGTTGTTGGTTTGCAAGGTTCTGTTCTTCCAGCCTTCATCATCGGGGTTGTCGGAGCTAAATTTGAAAAAGCTGTCCGCAAGGTTGTTCCAGATGTCATTGACCTTTTGGTAACGCCATTCGTGACACTTTTGGTCATGTCTATCCTTGGACTCTTTGTCATCGGACCAGTCTTCCACGTAGTTGAAAACTACATCCTTATCGCTACAAAAGCGATCCTCAGCATGCCATTTGGTCTTGGTGGTTTCTTGATTGGTGGGGTTCACCAATTGATCGTCGTGTCAGGTGTGCACCACATCTTCAACTTGCTTGAAGTTCAATTGCTTGCTGCTGACCATGCTAACCCATTCAACGCTATCATCACAGCTGCTATGACAGCTCAAGGTGCTGCGACTGTTGCGGTTGGTGTTAAAACTAAAAATCCAAAACTAAAAACACTTGCTTTCCCAGCTGCTCTTTCTGCCTTCCTAGGTATTACAGAGCCTGCTATCTTCGGGGTTAACTTGCGCTTCCGTAAACCATTCTTCCTTTCATTGATTGCTGGTGCAATCGGTGGTGGATTGGCTTCTATCCTTGGACTTGCTGGTACTGGTAATGGTATCACCATCATCCCTGGTACAATGCTTTATGTTGGTAACGGACAACTTGCCCAATACCTTCTCATGGTAGCTGTATCATTTGCCCTTGGTTTTGCTCTTACTTACATGTTTGGTTACGAGGACGAAGAAGAAGTTACTACTGAAGCGACGACAGAACGTTTGGTCCAAGAAGAAACAACTGGTAATATTCCAGCAGCTCTTCAAAATGAAACACTTGTAACTCCTATCGTCGGTGATGTTGTAGCTCTTGCTGATGTTAATGACCCAGTCTTCTCAAGTGGAGCTATGGGACAAGGTATCGCTGTGAAGCCAAGTCAAGGTGTGGTATATGCACCAGCTGATGCTGAAGTTTCAATCGCCTTTCCAACAGGACACGCTTTTGGTTTGAAAACAACTGATGGTGCTGAAGTCTTGATCCACGTTGGTATCGACACTGTAACAATGAACGGTGAAGGTTTTGAAGCAAAAGTTGCTCAAGGTGACAAGGTGAAAGCTGGCGATGTTCTTGGAACATTTGACTTAAACAAAATCGCTGCAGTTGGTCTTGATGATACAACAATGGTTATCGTTACAAACACAGCTGACTACGCTTCAGTAGCTCCAGTCGCAACAGGTTCAGTTGCGAAGGGGGATGCTGTGATCGAAGTGAAAATCTAATCAATCCTCTCTAATGTGAAAACGAACAAATGACATGTTTGTTCGTTTTTGCTTGAATGGTAAGATTTACAGAGGAAAATCTAAAAAATAGAGAAATTTAGACTTTCGAAATATGCTATAATAAAGAAAATAAAAACAAGAGGTTTATCATGACAAAATTATATGGAAGCTTGGAAGCGGGCGGTACAAAGTTTGTCTGTGCTGTCGGTGATGAAAACTTTAACGTTGTAGAAAAAACACAATTTCCAACAACAACTCCAATCGAAACAATCGATAAAACCATTGAGTTCTTCTCAAAATTCGACAACCTTGCTGGTCTTGCAGTTGGTTCATTTGGTCCGATTGATATTGATAAAAACTCAAAAACTTATGGCTTTATCACGACGACTCCAAAACCAAACTGGGCAAATGTGGACTTGCTTGGTGCCCTTCGTCGCGCCCTCAACGTGCCAATGTACTTCACAACCGACGTAAACAGCTCTGCCTATGGTGAAGTGGTTGCCCGTAACAATGCGGGTGGTCGTATCGAAAACTTGGTTTACTACACAATCGGTACAGGTATCGGTGCAGGTGTTATCCAACGTGGTGAGTTTATCGGTGGTGTGGGTCACCCTGAAATGGGTCATTATTATGTTGCTAGACACCCAATGGATATTGAAAAAGAGTTTAAGGGTGTTTGTCCTTTCCATAAGGGATGTCTGGAAGGCTATGCAGCTGGTCCAAGTTTGGAAGCTCGTACAGGTGTTCGTGGGGAAAACATTGAACTCAACAACCCTGTTTGGGATGTTCAAGCCTACTATATCGCTCAAGCTGCGGTTAATGCGACAGTGACTTTCCGCCCAGACGTGATTGTCTTTGGTGGAGGGGTCATGGCTCAACAACACATGCTGGACCGTGTCCGTGAGAAATTTACATCTCTTCTCAATGGCTACCTACCAGTACCTGATGTGCGTGATTACATCGTGACGCCAGCAGTCGCAGGAAATGGTTCTGCTACTCTTGGAAACTTTGTCCTTGCAAAAGAAGTTTCAAAATAAAGCACAAAATCCGCTTGGGAAACCAAACGGATTTTGTGGTTGCAAATAATATTTTTGAGCCTTTCCTTAAGTGATTACGGACGGTAGCGACTTTCTTCGAAATTCCATACCTAAACTTTGAGCCTAATGTCTCAAAGTTTCCGAATACCTGAAACCATTAGATTTCAGGTGTTTCTATCACGGCGGAAAGGCTAGGTAAGTCCTCGCCTTACTATCGAAAAATATGCATGATTTCCATACCAAAGTATATTTAGTATTAAGCTATAGTTAATCTACGCTTTAAAAATCCACTTGGGAAACCAAACGGATTTTTTACGTGTCAAAGCATTTGCCAGAAAAAGTCAATAATATAGGTCAGACCGTAGGTATAAACCACGAGAGTAAAGGGTTTGGTCAGAATGATGATGGTCATATAGCGCTTGAAACTCATCTTGGTCAGGGCAGCCAGCATACAGAGAAAGTCAGCTGGACTAATGGGCCAAATCATCATAAAGATAAAGAAACGGTCAAAACGATTGCCCTTGTCCAACCAGCCGATGTACTTGTCATAGGTGCGCTTGCTGACGACAGACTGGACAAAGGCAGCCCCATAGAGGCGCACCAGATAAAAGATAATGGCACAGCCAATCACGATACCGATATAGTTGTAGATTGTCCCGATGATGTGACCGTAGATAAAGACCCCAGCTACCGAGGTCAAGGCCCCAGGAATGATAGGGACGACCGTTTGTAAAATCTGTAAAAAGATAAAGAGGGGTGGCCCCCAGATGCCTGCCTGCTGGATAAAGGCAGAGAGGGTTTCCTTAGACTGTAAAATCCCAGCCTGATAAGCCCAAATACAGAAAATCAAACTCCCAACCCCACCGACAATCGATGAGATATTGATAACTTGCTGCAGAAGGGGAGAAACAGCTTTCATTTGTTTATCCTGTGACATGTAAACTCCTCATAGATAGTATATTTCTACTATACCATATTTTGGAGGAGAAAGGGGGAATGAGTGTTTTTGATGAGGAATGGATAGTGAATAGTCCTTCGAGACTTAGAATAGGTCCGTTCCCTAAAGTTTACATGTATTCTAGGTTTAGAATAATCGCAATTACATAAATTTAAAAGCATTCTAAGTTTCGAATAGCTTATCTGAGATAATTTTGATGCATTCGAGCTTTCGAATAGTCATATTCCCTAAAGTTTAGATGTATTCTGAAGCTAGAAAAGCTAAAATCTAAAAATAATAAGGGTCTCTATCTGATGGATGTAATTTATGTCTAGTATGAATCCTTTGAATCGTTAGTTAATTTTAATATGAATCAGTTCTGAAATAATTACTAAATATAGTTAGATGGTGAATGAATTATTGCTAAATTTCGAGTTCAAGTTAGCCATCCAGAAGTCTTCTCTAGGCGACTTGTAGTTCAAGCATTTTTTAGGATAGTTGTTAATCCATTTTTCGATGAATGCGATTTCTTTGGGAGTCGTTTTCTTAGTTCCCTTAGGCTTAGGTAACCATCTACGAATAAGCCTGTTGTGATTCTCATTAGTTCCCCTTTCCCAAGAGGTATAGGGATGTGCATAGTAGATATGTTCCTTAGAAAACATATCGGACAGGCGGTTGAATTCCGTTCCGTCCATTAGTAGATAAAGGATTACTCCTTCTTGAAATGACAGATGAACTTGTTTCTTATAAAAAATGTTGTCAAGAAATTATTCGCTTTTTTCCAGAAGTTTTAGAGGAAGAGAACTTTATGGGGAAAAAGGAGTTACTCAAATAACAATTCAGGATCAAAAATAGACAGTTGAGGAGCAGAGTGGATAAATTAAGTTTGCTACTGTATAATGGATTTATCACTAAAAACGCTCCATGCCATATTTTACATAGCATTAGTCTTCTAAAAATGGACAGAAATCATTGTAAAGGCTATCAAAAAAGAGTATAATGAGTGAAAGAAATTTCGGAGGTTAAAGATGCTAGAAGTAAGAAGTCTAGAGAAAAGTTTTGGATCCAAGCAAGTTTTGTTTGGTATTGACTTTCAAGCGCGACCAGGTCGTATTTTGGGACTAGTCGGAAAAAATGGTGCTGGGAAGACAACGATTTTCCACAGTATTTTGAAGTTTTTAGAATATCAAGGAGAAATTAGTCTTGATAATCAGGATATTCGTCAGGAGACCTACACTCGGATTGGCTATCTGCCTGAAGAACGCAGTCTCATGCCTAAATTGACAGTTCTTGAACAAGTTCGCTATTTGGCGACTCTAAAAGGTATGGATGCCAAGGAGGTCAAGGAAAAACTCCCTCAATGGATGAAGAAGTTGGAAGTGAAAGGGAAGCTGACTGATAAAATCAAGAGTCTGTCAAAAGGAAATCAGCAGAAGATTCAGCTTATTATTACTCTGATTCATGAACCAGACTTGATTATCTTGGATGAGCCTTTCAGTGGCTTGGATCCAGTCAATACTGAATTGCTCAAGCAAGTCATCTTTCAGGAAAAAGAACGTGGGGCAACCATTATCTTTTCTGACCATGTTATGACCAACGTCGAGGAACTTTGTGACGATATTCTCATGATCCGAGATGGCCGTGTGGTCTTGCATGGACCAGTTCAGGATGTCCGCAATCAATACGGGAAAACGCGTCTCTTTGTTGCAAGTGAACGAAGCAAGGAAGAACTGGAAAAACTTCCTCATGTTAAACAGGTGAGCTTGACCAAACAAGGCAGTTGGAAATTGATTTTGGAGGATGAGAGCGCTGGAAGGGAACTCTTCCCAATCTTGACTCAGGGGCAATATATCGCAACCTTTGACCAACAAGCGCCGACAATCGATGAAATCTTTAAACTAGAATCAGGGGTGGAAGTATGAGAAATATGTGGGTTGTAATCAAGGAAACCTATCTTCGACATGTCAAATCGTGGAGTTTCTTCTTTATGGTGATTTCGCCGTTCCTCTTTTTAGGAATCTTTGTAGGAATTGGGCATCTTCAAGGCTCTTCAATGGCTAAAAATAATAAAGTGGCAGTAGTGACAACAGTGCCATCTGTGGCAGAAGGACTGAAGAATGTAAATGGTATTAACTTTGACTATAAAGACGAAGCAAGTGCCAAAGAAGCGATTAAAGATGAAAAATTAAAAGGCTATTTGACTATTGATCAAGAAGATAGTGTTCTAAAGGCAGTTTATCATGGCGAAACATCGCTTGAAAATGGAATTAAATTTGCAGTTACAGGTACACTCAATGAGCTGCAAAATCAGCTTAATCGTTCAACGGCCTCCTTGTCTCAAGAGCAGGAAAAACGCTTAGCGCAGACAGTTCAATTCACAGAAAAGATTGATGAAGCCAAGGAAAATAAAAAGTTTATTCAAACAATTGCAGCAGGCGCCTTAGGATTCTTTCTTTATATGATTCTGATTACCTATGCGGGTGTGACGGCTCAGGAAGTTGCCAGTGAAAAAGGCACCAAAATTATGGAAGTCGTTTTTTCTAGCATAAGGGCAAGTCACTATTTCTATGCGCGGATGATGGCTCTATTTCTAGTGATTTTAACGCATATTGGGATTTATGTTGTAGGTGGTATCGCTGCCATTCTGTTATTTAAAGATTTGCCATTCTTGGCTCAGTCTGGTGTTTTAGATCACTTGGGAGATGCTTTCTCACTGAATACCTTGCTCTTTATTTTGGTTAGTCTCTTTATGTACGTCGTCTTGGCGGCCTTTCTAGGTTCTATGGTTTCTCGTCCGGAGGACGCAGGAAAAGCCTTGTCGCCTTTGATGATTTTGATTATGGGTGGTTTTTTTGGAGTGACAGCTCTGGGTGCAGCTGGTGACAATCTCATCTTGAAGATTGGTTCTTATATTCCCTTTATTTCGACCTTCTTCATGCCATTTAGAACCATTAATGGCTATGCAGGGGGAGCAGAAGCATGGATTTCGCTAGCTATTACAGTGATTTTTGCGGTGGTAGCAACAGGATTTATCGGACGCATGTATGCTAGTCTCGTTCTGCAAACAGATGATTTAGGAATCTGGAAAACCTTTAAACGTGCCTTAGCTTATAAATAGAAGAGCCTCGCGAAAGCGAGGTTTTTTAGAGATGAAAAGAGTGGAATCACGAACCTAATTACTTACACATTATGTAAATAGGTTACTTGAAAACTTGATTGTATAGTGAACTGAATCTGGAATAGGATAATATTGCTTCTAAAACATTCTTATAAATTGATTTGAATTCCAAAATCCCATCGTTTTCCGTTCTTATTTCATTTTGCGATATAGTGAAAGGAAATAAGTCAGCTCACAAAAAACGCATACTACCAGGATTTTTCAAGACCTGATAGTATGCGTTTTTTGATTGTGAAGACTTTTCATCCAGCCTCTTTATGTGATAAAGTATCTTTAATATTCAATGGAAATCAGACTGGGAAGTTAGCGGAAGGATCTTCGAAACTATGTTTTGAGGTTTAGGAACTGACCAAGTCAGTAACATATACACACTAAGGACAAGCTGACGTGGTTTGAAGAGTATAAAAATCTGTTTCGTAAGCATCTAATAATAGGGTATTTTGATAGTGTAATCATTTGGATAAGCATTATAGTATAGTGATATGAAGTGATATGAAATCAACTAAACTAAATAAGAAATATAGATTATCAAAACTCTTTTAAAAGATTGCATTAAATCTAAATAACATAGACGTCTTCAGCGTGTGCTGTCTCATCTTATGCGAAAATCTTATAAGGAGAGTATAGAAAATCTCGATTGTAATCAACTAACTGATTGGAGAAATGTATAAATATGAGAAGTTAGACCCCCATATCACTACCATAATGAGATTGCTCGAATTCCTTGCTTTTTATACTCAATGAAAATCAAAGAGAAAACTAGGAAACTAGCCGCAGGTTGNNCAGTAACCATACCTACGGCGAGGCGACGTTGACGCGGTTTGAAGAGATTTTCGAAGAGTATTAACTCAATATCAAACTGGCTACGATAGGGCTGACAAAGACATAGAGAATACCAGTGACACCGATAGCCAAACCACCCATAGCTCCTGCTACAGAGCCGTATCGGAAGGCTGTCCCTGTTCCGACTGCATGGCCTGTTCCTCCAAGGGAAAGACCAACAGCTACTGGATCGTCAATTTTCAACCACTTCAAAAGGGTTGGTCCGATGACACTGGTTAAAATCCCAGTCGCCACTACAACCACCAAGGTCACGGTCGTCAGACCTTGCAATTTTTCTGTAATTCCTACTGCCATGGCGGTTGTTACTGACTTAGGAAAGAGAGAAATGGCTAGGAAAAAGTCCATTCCAAATATTTTTGCCACAAGGGCTGTGAAAGAGGTATTGACCACTACTGCTAACAGACTACCAAAGAGAATACTCCGAGCATGGTGCTTCATCAGGTGAAAACTCTTATAAAGCGGAATCCCTAGAGCCACTGTAGACGGAACAATCAAGTTGTTCAGATAAACCCCACCTTGGTAGTAATCTTGGTAAGAAATACCTGTCACCTTAAGAAAAATAATGATAAAAATAGCCGACAAAAGCAGGGGAGTTGTCAATGGATGGGGAAAACGTCTGTAAATCAGCATTCCCACTAGATAAGCTAGGATAGATAGGGCAAGCCCGAACAGGGGATTGGAAACAAATTCACTCATTTGGCATCTCCTTTCTCATAATCTCCCTCAAATCGTCTCTTGATAAACTGAACCACCAAGGCAATAAGGATAATATTGATGACTGCTGCAAAAAAGACAATCAAAACAATGGGCAAAAGATAGGGAGCAATCACATCAAACTTCTCCATGATTCCCACTGCTGGCGGTAAAAAGAGAATGGTCATATTGGCCAGCAAGAAATTCCCAACCATGTTGACATGTCTGGTTCTCAGCCACTTGAACTGCAGGGCTAGAAAGAGAATAATCAAACCGATAATACTGCCTGGTATGGGCAAATGAAAGAAACTGGAAATCCCCTCTCCGATTAGAGAAATCACAAAGAGAATCATTAATTGAACATATAATTTCATCCTAAACTCCACGAAATAGACTTCTTACATACCAGTTTACTATTTTTTCAGAAAATTTCAAGGAAATGCACAAGGGATAATGAAAATTAAAGAACAAACTAGGAAGTCAGCTGCATGTTGCTCAAAGCAAAGTGTTGGGTTTGTAGGTCAAACTGACATAGTTTGAAGCGATTTTCGAAGAATACTACTTTTCTTTGCTTAAGTGAATGACTTGGTCATAGTGCTTTAAGTCCTCTTCTGTGTAGTGGTGAATGACTTCAATGACTGTTTGAGGTAGGGAGAAAAGCAAGTCGCTAATTTTTCTGCTATTTTCCGAGTCAAGATTGGCCTTAATCTCATCTGCTAAGATGAGTTGGCTATCATGGTAGAGGGCGCGAGCGATTTCTAGGCGTTGCTTCTCGCCACCAGATAGACTATCATTACTGAGCGTTCGATTTTTCAAATGTTCTAATCCTGTTTTTTTGAGGATATGATTTAAAGTCTCTGGATTTTTATCCAGTCCTAGAAGGATATTGTCTTCCAGAGATAGCGTGTCAAAGCAATGGCTATCTTGGAGAATATAGGAACTAATACTTGTGATTTCTTGACGTGACAGGTTCTGACCAGCAAAGCTAATCTGACCACTTGTTGGTGTCTCTTCTCCATGAATGATATTGAGCAGGGTTGTTTTACCAGAGCCACTTTCCCCGATAATGGCAATTTTTTCTCCTTGCTTGATGTGTATGGAAATCGGAGACAAGAGGCTATTCCCCTCTTTTTCAAGGGAGATGGTGTCAAGTTGGATAGGGAAAATATTTTCTATGCTTCTAGGCGAGATGGGATCAGACTGGTTCAAAAGTTTTTGGTATTTGTTGAGAAGAGTTCGAGTCGCTTTTCGGGTGTTGGTAAAGTAAGCCAACTCTTGGAATTGATAGCCGATATTATGGGAAACTAGATAGATAGCCACAAAACTCGCCGCATCTAAATAATTATAGTAGGTCATAAAGCCACCGATGACGATTGGTGTGACAGAACAAAAGGCATCGATGCTATTGATCAAGAGACTGTTTAAAGTGCGTTGTTTTTCATAGTTGATTTCGGCATCTAGACTGGTTTGTAATTGTTTTTGGTAGCGAGTAAAAAAGTAGTCTTGTCCCTGATAATGGCGAATTTGTTGGCTACCACCAATAAAATTTGTCAAGCTTGCTAAGTAGCTCTGGTTAACAGTGGACCGCTTTTCAGAAAGTGAGTCCAAACGCTTTGATCCGATAGCACTGCAGAGTACAGGAAAGGAGTAGAAGAGGATGAAAATCAAGCCTAGGTAAAAATTAGTCCATAGGGCATAGAGAATGGACACAGTTGTGAAGCCAAGAGAAGAAATGATGATGACCGTTGGCTCAATATAGCTTTCTTCTAGTTGCTTGACGTCATTTTCTAGGTCGGACAAAATATCCTTTTCATCAATCTCATAACTGTTTAAAAATCGCTTGAAAATAGCACTCTTGATTCCATATTTGAAGTCAGTAATCAAACGAGCGTAGTAATAGCGTTTCCCAGCTAAGCCTAGTAAGAGGATGAGGTTTCCAAGGATTCCCAAAATCAAAACTTTCCAAAGAAGGCCTAGCTCTTGATTGGTAAAACTGGTAACAATATTCTGAACAAGGGCTGGTGTGATAATTGCTTCCAGCCAAGTAATCGCAATAGAAAAGAAGTAAAGTATGAGGTGTTTCTTGGAAAAGAAATTTTTAAGCATAGCGGATAAACCTTTTGAAATTATTAACGAGTTTAGATATTTTGGATTGATCTTGTGAAAGATAAATGATTTCTTTAATACAATATTCCATTAATTCAGGCTTATGACATTCTATAAATTGTCCATCTTCGTTAATTACTGAAGAATAACCATCAATGATATTAGCAACGCATTCAAGACACATACCTTTACACCAACAATCTTTACATTGTTGGAAGTATTCTTTATTATTAAATAGCTCTGCTTTAGAGCTATTATGAGTTCCCCAAAATCTAAAACACAATTTTTTGCTACCATCAACATCAAAAGTTATGGTATTTGAAGGATCTATATCGTCGCAGAATGTATGATTAGTACTCTTATAAATCATAGAAATTAAAACATCATATAGGATGGGACTTATAAAAGCTTTTTCATTATTTTCAACAATATTATTTATAGAATCAGTAATGAATTTTTTCCTATCTACTAAGCTTTTTTCCATTTCTTTAACCACAAGCACCTTATTTTTACTAAATACGTCATTGATGTTAAAGTGTACATCCATATTTGTAAAATATTGGAAAATATCATCTCTACTTAGAGAATGTAATTGATGTAGTCTAGTGTATGTTGAAGCAATTTCAAAATTAGTGTAGTTTATAGTTTTTAAATAGTGGATAAATTTAGTAGTTTTACGATGACTACCTTTACCTCTTAATTTATCATGTATAAATTCTGGACCATCTAAACTAATAGTTAGATATGGTTGGAAATTATCTATTATTTTTTTAACATTATTATTTAGTATTGTTCCGTTAGTCACGGTTTCTATTTTAAGTATAGTTGTAAATTTGGAAAATTCTTTAATAATGTATTCGAATAATTGAGTATTAAGAAAAGGTTCTCCACCAAATAGGATAAGTCTATTAATTTGTGTTATACCTCTAAATTTGACTTCGTTAATAATATTATCAGCAGTATCTAGAGTCATGATTTTATTATCCATGCCGTAATTTCCACCATCCGCATAACAGTAAGAACAGGATAAATTGCAACTGTTAGATATGTTAATAACAATTTTTTGTAAAACATTTTTGGGGATGTAGGGGGGCTTATAGGAGGTAGTTCCCTCTACTGAAGAAGTAGATAATGTGAATTTCTCACTATCGAAATAATAATCTCCAATATTAGTATATATTTTTTTTAGCATAATATCACCATTATAAAATAAAGGAGACGAGTGAGAACTCGTCTCATAGAAAACTATCGTCCGCCACCACAAGAATGGCTTGGACCACAATGACCTGGTACGGAGTAAGTTTGATCTGTATCTAATAGATCTTCAAGGTCAATAATTTGCACTGTTCTCATATTTTCACCTCCTTAATTTGATGATTTAATGATACTCTTTTTGAAATAATAATTAAAAATTTTCCCATATAAGAAAATTATTTCAGTTCTTCTATTACCTTTGCTAAATGTTTTTCAAATTTTTTTGCTAAGCTATCGCTGTGGACTAACTTCATTGTTGCTATGCACTTTCTCATTTCTAAAACAGAACGTTTATTTTTGTCTTTTTTTAAAGTATATAAGTTTTCGGCATAGTGAAAAACTAATTTTTCATATATCTCAGTTTCTGTAAAATAACAATGTTTTAGTTGCTTTTTAAAATATAAAGAATCTAAAAATTCCTCTCTTTCTATACACGTGATATATCCATTTAGTAACATGGTGGCAAGCAATCTACGATAATGTGGTAAATCTCTGTAGAATTCGGAACGTTGACACATTTCTCTTGATAAGCACATCATAGTAGGGTGAGATAATACATCTATAGTATTCATAAACAAAAGTAATTCATAGCATCCCCAGTATTCCACAGAAAAAAGATAGTCAGATAGATATTTAATATCAGATTCATGGTAATAGATTTTTTCTGACAAATCTTGTAAGCGAATTTTTACTAGAATGGTATTCAGAGTATAGAATTTCTCTCTTTTTGTAGTCTTTTCAAGTTGAGAAATAAGTAGTTTTTCCATTCCTGAAATATCTCTTTTAGAGCTTAGAAGTCGAATTTGCTCTAATAATTCATTTATTTCATCCCGATGAAAGTCATTTGCAGCATACATAAATTCTTCAACAGGCATATTAATAGCATCTAATGCTTGCATAAATTTACCAATCGTCAGATCAGAATTTTCTCTTTCAAATCTAGAAATATGTGATGTAGATAGACCATGTTTTGCAACATCTTTTAATGTTAATCCACGTGATTCTCTAAATTGTTTAAAAATTTTTCCGTAATTTTTCATTTCTGTCACCTCAATTGCTTATATGGAAATTTTTTAGTATGTTTTCAAAATATTATATCATATATAAAAAAGAAAGTGAGGTTGTTTATATGAATAAAAAGATGATTATAACCATGATTCTATGTATTCTAGAGTCAATAATTGTTATTGGTGTTGGCTAAAACCAAAATTAGTTAGCAATAATCTAAAAAACACAGAAAATCAATTTTTTATTAATTTGACTTTCTGTGTTTTTCTTATTTGATTTTAAAATTATTGCAAATTAACCTTGTTTCTCAAAATATAGTAGGTTCCGAGGTAAAAGATAGCTATGAATATGAGTTCTTCAACAATGCCTACGCTTGCTCCCATATAGAAATTATCATTAAATCCTGCAAGTGAATTGACATAGAAGTTAGCACTGGTATTGAAAAAGACTTCTATAATTCCAATGACGATTCGGATACCAATGTAGGCTGCAACAGCGAGTGCTGTACGGTATTCGTTGAAAAGTTGTCCGATGGAAATGGCCAAGTAAATGCAGAGGATAAATGAAATTGTACTAAGCAGGAAGGATAAGACAGTAAGACCAAAGCCGGTAAAATGTTCTCCAACAAATGACAGAAGAGTAGAAAGTTGAACTTCATTAGAATTTGTTGACAATAAGATAATATAGATACATAGGAGTAAGACAGCAGTGCTAATCAACGACCAGATAAAAGCACCGATTAGTTTGGCTGTGATGATATGGTGTTCAGAAACTGGCAAGGTCAAAGTCAGATAGCCTTGGCGGTCATAGACACTACCTTTGAAGCGTTTGATAATCAAGAAAAGAGTTGAAATCCCCAGTGTAATTATCAAGCCACCAAAGACGAGAGCCAGAAAGATAAATAGGAAAGGTTGGCTATCTTTGAAAGATATATAATTATAGTAGTGGCCTTGCATTCCCAGGGGAACGGAAAGGACTAGAACAGCAGCGTAGAGGGCTAAATACCACTTGTTAACATTTTTAAATTCGTATCGAACTAAATTCCAAAACATAATAATCTCCTTTGCTTAGGCCTTAAATTCCTGACGGAAGAGTTGGTCAATGGATTCACCAGACTCATAGCGAATATCATCTACATTACCTTGACGGACGACTTTTCCGTCTTTTAGGAAGACAATTTCATCTAAGATTGGCTCGATATCCGAAATCAAGTGGGTAGAAATCAAAACGGTAGAAGTTGGGGAGTAGTTGTTGATAATAGTATTGAGGATATACTCACGGGCTGCTGGATCCACTCCACCAATGGGTTCGTCCAAAACGTAGAGACGAGCATCACGGCTCATAACCAAAATCAGTTGTACCTTTTCCTTGTTTCCTTTTGATAATTTCTTGAGACGACTGTTTTCATCAATACCGAGGTCTGCAAGTAGATGATGGGCGCGTTCAAGATTGAAATCTTTATAGAAGGTCTTGAAGTAGGTTAGGGCTTCTTTGACCTTCATTTGTTCATTGAGATAGGTCGTATCCGGCAAATAAGCTACGATAGCCTTGGTTGCTGGACTTGGGTCCATGTCGTTGATGAGGACGCGTCCTTGATCTGGTTGTAAGAGGCCATTGATTAGTTTAATCAGGGTTGTTTTCCCTGAGCCGTTTGGTCCAAGGAGACCAACAATTTTTCCAGCTGGAATGTCAAGGGAAACATTTTCAAGGGCTGGGGTTGCTCCATATGATTTGGATACATTTTCAAATGCTAGTAATGACATAGGCTTAAACTCCTTTAATATAATCGCCGACTACGCCTGGTAGTTCTTCTTTTTCATAGCCAAAATGGGTCATGGAGGAAACGAAGTGTTCCAATTCTTCTTCTGATAATTGTTTGCGCGATTGGGTGATTAGCTCCTTATCCTCAGTCACAAATCGTCCAGTTGTTCGCTTGCTGTAGACAAAGCCTTCTCGTTCAAGGTCTGACAAGGCTCTTTGGATGGTGTTTGGATTGACACCCGCCTCGCTAGCGAGCTCTCTCACGGTTGGAAGTTGTTGATTGGGTTCCAGTGTATGGGAAACAATCTGAAGCTTGATTTTCTCCATAATCTGTAAATAGATGGGTTTTTTGTTGTCAAATGTCCAGGACATCTTGGTCTCCTTTCTCCTATCCTTTTGTCTTAATTAAATAATACAATAAAACAAAAAACTTGTCAAGCAAAAAGAAGAATTGTTTTGGGAATCGCTTAAAAAATGGTATAATGAAAAGAAAACGATAAGGAGGGAAAGGATGCGTTGTCCAAAATGTGGGGCTACCAAGTCAAGTGTTATCGATAGTCGCCAAGCAGAAGAAGGGAACACCATTCGTAGAAGACGTGAGTGTGACGAATGCCAGCACCGTTTTACAACCTACGAACGGGTAGAAGAAAGAACCTTAGTGGTTGTTAAAAAAGATGGCACACGGGAACAATTCTCCAGAGATAAAATCTTTAATGGGATTATCCGCTCAGCCCAGAAACGTCCTGTGTCAAGTGATGAAATCAACATGGTAGTCAATCGTATCGAACAGAAACTCCGTGGTCGAAATGAAAATGAAATTCAAAGTGAGGACATTGGTTCACTCGTCATGGAGGAGTTGGCTGAGTTAGATGAGATTACCTATGTGCGTTTTGCCAGTGTCTATCGTAGTTTTAAGGATGTCAGTGAGCTAGAGAGTTTGCTCCAACAAATCACTCAGTCCTCTAAAAAGAAAAAGGAAAGATAAATGAAGCCAATTGACCGTTTTTCTTATCTAAAGAATAATCGGGTGTCGCAAGATATCTCATCTCTGGTACAGTGCTACCTCCCGATTATCGGTCAGGAGGCACTGAGCCTTTATCTTTATACGATTAGTTTTTGGGATAATGGCAGAAAGGAATACCTTTTTTCAAGCATTCTCAATCATCTCAATTTTGGGATGGACAGACTTTTAAAATCTTTGAAAATCCTATCTGCTTTTAATCTCTTGACCCTCTATCAAAAGGGTGATACCTATCAGATAGTTATCCATGCTCCTCTTTCAAGTCAAGATTTCTTGGAGCATCCTGTTTATCGTAGACTTTTAGAGAAAAAGATTGGCGACTCGGCTGTGGAGGATTTGAAAGTTGAGAGTGCTGAGGGAGAAGAAATACCTGTCTCACTCAATCAAGTCTTTCCAGACTTGGCAGAACAGGGAAGTCAAGAAGACCTTGGTCTCAAGAAGAAAGTGGCCAACGATTTTGACTTGGACCATTTTCGCCAGCTTATGGCTCGAGATGGGCTTCGTTTTGCAGATGAGCAGTCCGATGTCTTAAACCTCTTTGCCATTGCTGAGGAGAAAAAATGGACTTGGTTTGAAACCTATCAACTGGCTAAGTCAACAGCTGTTTCCCAGGTTATTTCAACCAAACGCATGCGTGAAAAAATTGCTCAAAAACCAATTTCCTCTGACTTTAGTCTTAAGGAAACAACCATTATCAAAGAAGCCAAAAGTAAAACTGCCCTGCAGTTCTTGGCAGAAATCAAGCAAACACGCAAGGGAACCATTACCCAAACAGAAAGAGAACTCTTGCAACAGATTGCTGGCTTGGGCTTGCTGGACGAAGTCATCAATATCATTCTTTTATTGACCTTTAATAAGGTGGATTCGGCAAATATCAATGAGAAATATGCCATGAAGGTAGCCAATGACTATGCCTATCAAAAGATCCATTCAGCAGAAGAGGCAGTCTTGCGCATCCGTGAACGTGGGCAGAAGAATCAGGCTCAAAAAGGCAGTAAACCGAGTCATACCAAGTCCAACGTACCCAAGTGGAGCAATCCAGATTATAAGAATGAAACCAGCGAGGAAACTCGTCTGGAACTAGAACGTAAGAAACAAGAACTATTAGCTCGATTAGAAAAAGGAGGAGATTAGATGGAAAGTGTCGGAGACGTACTCAAGCGTCAACCTAGCCGTTTTCATTATCAAGACTTGGTCCAGAAAATCATGAAGGATCCTGATGTTGCGGCTTTTATCCAGCAAGAATCCTTGACTCCAGAGGAATTGAATCGCAGTATCTCCAAGTTTAATCAGTACATCACCGAGCGTGACAAGTTTCTCCGTGGTGATACGGATTATATTGCCAAAGGCTACAAGCCGATTTTGATTATGAATCATGGCTATGCGGATGTTTCTTATGAAGAAACTCCTGAACTAATCGCGGCTGAAAAAGAAGCGGCTATTAAGAATCGTCTCAAGTTAATCAATCTGCCAGCCAGTCTCAAGCAAGCTAGCTTGGCTCAAGTAGACTTGGATGATTTGGGGCGCTTGCCAGTTTTTGAAAAGCTATTAGCCTTCGTGGAGCAATATCCAGCTATTCGAAAAGGTCTTTACTTGTATGGAGACTTTGGTGTGGGTAAAAGTTTCATGGTGGCTGCCTTAGCCCATGATTTATCAGAAAAACGTGGTGTTTCATCCACTCTCCTCCACTATCCTAGCTTTGTCATAGATGTCAAAAATGCTATCGGTGATGGTAATGTCAAGACCTTGGTGGATGAGATTAAGCTTTCTGAAGTCCTAATTTTAGATGATATTGGTGCCGAGCAATCAACAGCTTGGGTGCGTGATGAAATCCTGCAAGTCATTCTTCAATATCGGATGCAGGAAAATTTACCGACCTTTTTCACCTCCAACTTCAACTTTGAAGAATTGGAGCAGCATTTTGCTAAAGGGAAACATGGAAATGACGAAACCTGGGAAGCCAGACGGGTCATGGAACGTATCCGTTATTTGGCTGAGGAGACTCGTTTAGAAGGAGTAAACCGCCGATGACAGAAACGATTAAACTGATGAAAGCTCATAAGTCTGTTCGAAGATTTAAGGAGCAAGCCCTTCCTCAGGAAGACTTGACTGAAATCCTGACTGCAGCCCAGATGGCCTCGTCTTGGAAGAATTTTCAATCCTACTCTGTTGTTGTGGTACGAAGTCAAGAGAAGAAAGATGCCTTGTATGAATTGGTGCCTCAAGAAGCCATTCGCCAGTCAGCTGTTTTCCTTCTCTTTGTCGGAGATTTGAACCGAGCAGAAAAGGGAGCCCAGCTTCATACTGACTCATTCCAACCACAAGGTGTAGAAAGTCTCTTGATTAGTTCGGTCGATGCAGCTCTTGCTGGACAAAATGCCCTGCTGGCAGCTGAAAGCTTGGGCTATGGTGGTGTGATTATCGGTTTGGTTCGATACAAGTCAGAAGAAGTGGCAGAGCTCTTTAACCTGCCTGACTACACCTATCCTGTCTTTGGGATGGCACTAGGTGTGCCAAATGAAGAACATGAAGTCAAACCTCGCTTGCCATTGACTCAAGTGGTATTTGAGGAAGAATATCAGGAACAAACAGTTGATGTGATTGAGGCTTATGACCGTGTACAGGCGGACTATGCTGGGGCGCGTGCGACCACAAGCTGGAGTCAGCGCCTAGCAGAACAGTTTGGTCAAGCTGAACCAAGCTCAACTAGAAAAAATCTTGAACAGAAGAAGTTATTGTAGAAAGTGAGAAATTATGGCCCTACCAACTATTGCCATTGTAGGACGTCCCAATGTTGGGAAATCAACCCTATTTAATCGGATCGCTGGTGAGCGAATCTCCATTGTAGAAGATGTCGAAGGAGTGACACGTGACCGTATTTATGCAACGGGTGAGTGGCTCAATCGTTCCTTTAGCATGATTGATACAGGAGGAATCGATGATGTCGATGCTCCTTTTATGGAACAAATCAAGCACCAGGCAGAAATTGCCATGGAAGAAGCTGATGTTATCGTCTTTGTGGTGTCTGGTAAGGAAGGAATTACCGATGCGGACGAATACGTAGCCCGTAAGCTTTATAAGACCCACAAACCAGTTATCCTCGCGGTTAACAAGGTGGACAACCCTGAGATGCGAAATGATATCTATGATTTCTATGCCCTCGGTTTGGGTGAACCATTGCCTATCTCATCTGTCCATGGTATCGGTACAGGGGATGTGCTAGATGCTATTGTAGAAAATCTTCCAAATGAATATGAAGAAGAAAACCCAGATGTCATTAAGTTTAGTTTGATTGGTCGTCCTAACGTCGGAAAATCAAGCTTGATCAATGCTATCTTGGGAGAAGACCGTGTTATTGCTAGTCCTGTTGCTGGAACAACACGTGATGCCATTGATACCCACTTTACAGATACAGATGGCCAAGAATTTACTATGATTGATACGGCTGGTATGCGTAAGTCTGGTAAGGTTTATGAAAATACTGAGAAATACTCTGTCATGCGTGCCATGCGAGCTATTGACCGCTCTGATGTGGTCTTGATGGTCATCAATGCGGAAGAAGGCATCCGTGAATACGATAAGCGTATCGCAGGTTTTGCCCATGAAGCTGGTAAAGGGATGATTATCGTGGTCAACAAGTGGGATACACTTGAAAAAGACAACCACACCATGAAAAACTGGGAAGAAGATATCCGTGAGCAGTTCCAATACTTGCCTTACGCCCCGATTATCTTTGTATCCGCTTTGACCAAGCAACGCCTCCACAAACTTCCTGAGATGATCAAGCAAATCAGTGAAAGTCAAAACACACGTATTCCATCAGCTGTCTTGAACGATGTCATCATGGATGCCATTGCCATCAACCCAACACCGACAGACAAAGGAAAACGTCTTAAGATTTTCTACGCGACCCAAGTGGCAACCAAACCACCAACCTTTGTTATCTTTGTCAACGAAGAAGAGCTTATGCACTTTTCTTACCTGCGTTTCTTGGAAAATCAAATCCGCAAGGCCTTTGTCTTTGAGGGAACTCCAATCCATCTCATCGCAAGAAAGCGTAAATAAAAAAGTAGAATCTGGAATGACATTTCCAGATTTTTTTGATATAATAAAATAATAGAAAACGCTATCAAAAAGGAGGTGTCGATGAAACATTTGTTTAAATTTATAATCTTATTTCCCTGGTTTTACTTTTTCAGCTGGATTGAAAAGGATAATAGAGAAAGTAAATTTTTCCCAATTTTTTACTATTTTTACTGGTTTTACATTCCCCTCTATGCTCTTTTTAGCCTTGCTTGGGCAGTTGTTTCAGTTCTGTTTTTCAATATCGTCTTGAGAAATTTGACAGATATCAAGTTATGGGGCATTTGGTTTCTTTTTATTCTGCTAGCTATTGGTCTGAATAGGTTAACTTATTTCTGTTTCAAAAAAATGCTTCGCTTGAGACGAGAACTAGGGAAGTCTAAAGGCGTGAATAAAGGAAGGTGTAGGAACTAAAAAATGACTGTATCTATGATTTGTTTATGGAGCTATAGATACAGTCGTTTTTATTTTAATCGTGAAACCTGAGAGAAGTGTTCGTCTTGTATAGTGGATTGAATATGGAATAATACAATACAACTTATAAAACATTGGTATAAAATGCTTTAGATCCCCTGATTGATTCGTTCACATTCTATTCCAATCTACTACAATAAAACGATAAGAATTATTATAAATTATAGGTTTGAAAAATCATTAATTTCTTTTTCGAGTATTTTAACTAATGACTCTTCTTTGGTTAGTCGTAATAAGGTTATTCCTTTATCAATCAAATCGGAGTTATGTTGTAGTATTCCCAAGCGTACTTGAGAAAATCCAAGAATATCGTATATTTTTAATTCTTCTGCTAATACCAAAAGTTGTAGGGTGATTGTTTCACATTCTTTGAATAAATGATGTTGAAAATATACAGTGGAGAGATTGGCTAAAAAAGATGATAAAAATACTTTTGTTTCTCGGAAGTATTTATATTTCTCGATGGTTTTCATAATTCTATCAATAAGAAGGGGAAGATTTTCAGAAGGAAAGAAAAAGAGAATGGTTCCAAGTAATTTCAAATCACTAATGTACCATGTATCCATAGGTTCAAGATAGTCCCAAATTTCTTCATACAAATCTTTCAAGACGTGGTTGTTTTTGAATCCTTTAGTTCGTAACTCTGTGACAATTTTTGTATGACGATAGATATTTTGAATAGGAACATCGTGATGTGTCTTAAGATATTTTTGACACTTCTCAGTGAGTTCAACCATTTTTCTAGTATCTTGAAAAGTAGACGGATTTTGGCTCTCTACAATAATATCTCGCCTTTCACTAGGATGGTATTCGTTGCATATATACTTGAATTCTGCTAAGCTCATATCAATTTGTTCAAGAAGAAATACCATGTTTTCAAAACTGGGAATAACTTTACCGTGTTCAATATTTGTTAGAGTTGTTCGATGTATGACTTGTCCACATACATCTTGTTGGGTCAATCCTTTTGACTTTCGAATTTCTTTAAAAATTTGTCCATAATCCCATCTCATATTGTTCCTCCTAGGTAAATGTGAATATTTTCTACATTTATAAAAAACGTAGAAAAAGGTGGTATTATTATATCAAAAAGGAGGGAAAAAGTCATGGGCTTTAAAAAATATTTGAAGAATTTACCGAAAAACTCTGGATTTATTATATCTTTGATTTGGAGTTGGATTCAACTTATCTGGTTTGAAACGTGGTTTTGGGGATAAAGAAATTAGAGTCCATACATAATTAAGTAAAGGAGGAATTTGTATGATATACCATCGTTTAGAATAAGTCTATATTTAAAATAGAAGTTATAAGGAATCTTCTTGAATAAAAAATGAAAGGAAACAGAAAAAATGAAAACTAAAAAATTATTGAAAATGGTTATTCCTGTTTTAATGATAAGTGCTGTTGGAACTACTTTCGTAGAAGCAAATCAGATAGGTGCTTTTAGTAATTTTGTTATTACTACCAGTTATAAGAGAACAGGTTATTTGACCAAAGAAAATGAAGGTGCGGAATATATCATGAACTTAAATCCTTGTAGAAATTTACATCCCATGACTGTTAAGCATCGTATAGTAAATTCTAATGGAGAAGCTCGTAGTGGAGAATCGTTAACAACCTGTGGTACTCGTTCAACTCATGGTAATTGGGCAACGGTTGGCTATGTTTATGCAGCAGATATGGCAAGACAAAATTGGTGGGATTTATCAGCTGCCATTTCAGGTAGTTGGTCACCAAATTAATTCGTAAAGTAGGTATAATTTATGAAGATTCCTCTCTTAACTTTGGCAAGGCATAAATTTGTTTATGTCTTGCTTACTTTGCTTTTTCTTGCTTTGGTTTATCGTGATGTTTTGATGACTTATTTCTTTTTTGATATTCATGCGCCCGATCTAGCTAAATTCGATGGACAAGCAATTAAAAATGACTTATTAAAATCAGCATTAGATTTTCGTATTCTCCAGTTCAATCTAGGTTTTTATCAATCATTTATTATTCCAATCATCATTGTTTTGCTAGGTTTTCAATATATTGAGCTGAAAAATAAAGTTTTACGATTGAGTATTGGAAGAGAAGTGAGTTATCAAGGGTTAAAAAGAAAGTTGACTTTTCAACTTGCAAGTATCCCTTGTGTGATATATTTAGTGACTGTGCTGATAATTGCAATTTTAACTTATTTCTTTGGGACTTTTTCTCCTCTTGAATGGAATTCTCTATTTTCTGATGGGAGTAGTTTACAAAGGCTCCTAGATGGAGAGATAACAAGCTATTTGTTCTTTACTTGTGTCCTACTAATCGGTATTTTCATCAATGCAGTCTATTTTTTTAAAATAGTTGATTATTTAGGGAATGTGACTCGTTCGGCAATTGCCTATTTGATGTTTCTTTGGCTTGGTTCTATGATGCTCTATAGTATCTTGCCATACTATATGGTTCCTATGACGAGTTTGATGCAAGCTAGCTATGGGGATGTAAGTTTGATGAGACTCTTTACTCCTTATATCCTTTATATTGTCCCCTATATGGTACTTAAAAAATATGAAGATAATGTTTAAGAACTTTAACAATATTTGGCTAAAGAGAAAGATCGTTTTACTACTTCGTATAGTTCTGATGATGATTTTGATTAACTATCTATTGTCAATAGCGGTTCAAAAGCAGGATGTTTTTCTCTTTTTCAAGAGGGAATTGATTTCAATCTTTTCCTATAATGACTATTCTGAAGCGAATTTAGAAATCCCCAAACTCTTGTTAAATCTTTCGCTTTTCATGGTAGGATGGCTCTCTGTCATTTTACTTGAAACTGATTTGGCAGACCATTACCATCACTTGATCCGCTATCAATCAACCTCCTTTTTCGATTATACAAGGAAACGATTGGTTGTCATCTCTAAATTTTTTATTCAAGATTTATTTGTCTGGTTCCTTGGTTTACTTCCTCTAGGAATTCATTTCAAAACAGTCGCACTTTTCTTTTTACTTGCTCAGTTAATGATCTTGTACTTACTACTGTCTTATCTGATAGCACTTATTAGTGCGGGCGCTGGTTTTTCCTTTTTTCTCTATTTTTTAGCATTTGTGGGACAAGAATGGATGATGGATCATATTGTAACAGTGTATTTAGTACTCTTAAGTTTATTAGTTATGTTGATTGTTAGTCGCTTGGAAGAGAAATTTAAGAAAGGATAAACGATGAGACTTGAAATTATAAATGGACAGAAAATTTATGGGAAAAGACCTATTTTAAATGAGTTGAATCTGGTCTTTCAATCAGGAAATATTTATGGTCTTAAAGGTGATAATGGATCTGGTAAGACAGTTCTTTTAAAGATACTTGCTGGTTATATTAAGCTTGATAAAGGAAAAGTTCTTCAAGATGGGGAAGTCTATGGGATAAAAAATCATTATATTCAGGATGCAGGGGTTTTAATTGAAAAAGTCGAGTTTTTATCTCATTTATCCCTTAGAGAAAATTTGGAATTGTTAAGGTGTTTTTCATCTAAAGTTACGGAAAAAAGAATTGCCGATTGGATCCAATATTATGATTTACAGGAATTTGAAGACGTTGAGTACCGTCATTTATCCTTAGGAACGAAACAAAAAATGGCCTTGATTCAAGCCTTTATTGCCGAACCATCTATACTCTTTCTCGATGAACCTATGAATGCTTTAGATGAGAAGAGTGTGAGGTTAACCAAACAGGTCATTTTATCTTACCTGAAAAAAGAAAATAGTCTGGTTATCCTGACGTCACACATATCGGAAGATATTTCAGATCTTTGTACAGATGTATTAGTTGTCGAAAACGGACATATACAATATATAAAGGATATACAATCCTAGGAGGTAGCTTATGGCACATCTAAAATCATTTATTACACGCTATTCCAAGGTTTATATTGGTTTAGTTCTGTTGATCTGGATTGCTTTCTTCTTTCTTCCTTGGGGCAGTCCGATTCTGGGGGGGAAGATTGACCTCTTCAGCATACAGAAAGTCTTGCTAGTTTTTGGTATTCTGTCTATTTTGATGGCCTTGCTGTCCAAGAAAGTCAGTCTCTTTGTTTTTGGACTCATCTGCTGTTTTTCTCTTTGGATAAATCTATTTATCCTATTTGCGATTTTGCCGATTTTTGTTGGCAATTAAATCATCATAAAAGTCAGAGAGGTTAGCTTGGAAACTAGCCTCTTTTTCCGGTAAATTCCCAAACTAA
>NZ_VMLJ01000010.1:0-28092 GCF_013276615.1 Streptococcus sp. 1621 | reverse complement strand
ACCCGTTCGCAACTCATCCGGAGAAGCAAGCTCCTCCTTCAGCGTTCTACTTGCATGTATTAGGCACGCCGCCAGCGTTCGTCCTGAGCCAGGATCAAACTCTCATTAAAAGTTTGAGTTCTCACTCATTTCTGTCACTGACAGATTTATTGTTTTTTCATTGTTCAGTACTACAACCTTAGTTGTAGTGCCCTGCACATTGGTTCGTCTTGTTCAGTTTTCAAAGGTCTTTGTCGCTCGCTTCCCTCAAGCGACAACTATATTAGTATATCACAGTCGCTTTCGCTTGTCAACACTTTTTTGAAACTTTTTTAAACTTTTTTCATCAAGTATTTCCAACTGCAACATACCCATAGTCCGTACGGGATTCGAACCCGTGTTACCGCCGTGAAAAGGCGGTGTCTTAACCCCTTGACCAACGGACCAGAGTTGTTATTTTCAACTCTTACTATTATACAGACTTTTCAAACTTTGTCAACACCTTTTTTAAACTTTTTTTATTAATTTTACAACTGCTTCAGTTCGAGCGGTGTGTGGGAACATATCGACCGACTGGATATAATGGATATCGTAGACTTCTACTAATCTTACCAAATCCCTTGCCAAAGTTGAAACATTACATGAAATATAAACCATTTTTTCTGGCACATAGGTAAGAATAGTGTCTAACAACTTATCATCCAGACCTGTACGCGGTGGATCCACAATCAGTGCATCTGCTCGGTATCCTTCCTTGTACCAACGAGGAATAATCTCTTCTGCTGTTCCAGCTTCATAATGAGTATTGTCAAATCCCATTCTTTTAGCATTTCGCTTGGCATCTTCAATAGCTTCTGGAATAATATCCATACCTCTGAGTGTTTTAACTTTCTTTGCAAAGGCAAATCCAATTGTTCCAACTCCACAATAAGCATCAATCAAATGATCTTCTTTATTAACATCCAAGGCTTTTACCGCCTCGTTATAAAGAACTTCTGTTTGTTCAGGATTTAGTTGATAGAAAGCTCGAGGGGATAGTGAAAATTCATAATCGAGAACACCTTCTTGAATACTCTCTTGTCCCCAGATAATCTCTGTCTTTTCACCATAAATCTCACTGGTTTTAGCTGTATTTGTATTCACAGCTACTGTCACAACTTCTGGAAAATCTTTAACTAAGTCTTTTACTAGTTGGGTTAAATTAAGCTGACGATTTGTAACAATAATAATCTGAACCTGTCCAGTCTTTCTTGCTCGTCGAACCATTATAGTTCTAACACCTAGAACTTTTCTCTCATCCGTGATTGGAATCTGGTGATAAGTAAGTAATTCCGCTAGACGATTAGCAATCACTTGGGTTTCCTTGTCTTGTACCAGGCAGTCTTTCAACTCTACTAAATAGTGAGAGTTTTGTGCATATAAGCCCGCCTTGACCTGATTCTTAAATTTTCGAGTCTGAAATTGTAACTTAGCACGGTAGTACTTTGGTTCCTGCATTCCAATAGTTGGACGGATTTCATAATTTTCATATCCTGCAGGGGCAAATTTTTTCAGCGCTTGGTGAAGTAAGTCCGTCTTGAACTCCAGCTGCTTATCATAATGCAGATGCATAATTTGGCAGCCTCCGCATTCATTGTAAATAGTACAAGCTGGCACAACTCGAAATTTAGACTTCTTGTTGACCTTCAGTAATTTTGCCTCAACAAAGTTACGTTTAATAGAAGTAATCTGACAATAGATATCTTCTCCTTTTAAAGCTCCAGGTACAAAGACTAATGTTTTTTGATAAAAGCCGATTCCCTCACCATTAATTCCCATGCGCTTGATTTTTAATGGTATTTTTTGTTTCACTTTCAGATTCATACCCCTATCTTATCACATTTTGAGTTATAATAGAACTATGAAAATCACAAAACTTGAAAAGAAAAAAAGACTCTATCTGATGGAACTTGATAATGGCGACAAATGCTATATCACTGAAGACACAATTGTTCGTTTTATGTTATCGAGAGATAAGGTTATAAGCGAAGAGGAATTGAAAGAGATTCAGGACTTTGCCAAATTTTCTTACGGTAAGAATCTGGCCCTCTACCACCTATCCTTTAAAGCACGTACCGAAAAAGAGGTCAGAGAATATCTGAAAAAATACGATATTGATGAAAGCATAGTTGCGCAAGTCATTGTTAATCTTAAAGAAGATAAGTGGATTAATGATAGCCAGTACGCTTATGCTATCATCAATGCCAATCAACTTTCAGGAGACAAGGGGCCTTATGTACTGACTCAGAAACTAGCACAAAAGGGGATTTCAAAATCTACTATAGAACAGAACTTGAAAGAATTTGATTTTTCGGAAGTTGCTCAACGTGTAGCCAATAAACTATTGAAAAAATATGAGGGAAAACTTCCAGCTCGTGCCTTGCAAGATAAGATAATCCAGAACTTGACTAACAAGGGCTTCTCTTATTCTGATGCTAAAATTGCCTTTGACGACTTAGATATCCAAGTTGACCAAGAAACGACTCAAGAACTCATCTTCAAGGAACTTGATAAGCAATATGCTAAGTATGCCAGAAAGTATGAAGGATACGAACTGAAACAGCGTTTAACTCAAGTTTTAGCACGAAAGGGCTATGATTTTTCGGATATAGCAAGCGCTCTTAGAGAATATCTTTAATATTTCCAAGTGAAATTCACAGATTTTAGATAATTTTATGGTACAATAGTAAATGATAAACTTATAAATTGTAGAAAGTTGGTTAGTTATGAAGCTTCCAAAAGAAGGCGACTTTATTACAATTCAAAGTTATAAGCATGATGGGAGTCTCCACCGAACTTGGCGGGACACCATGGTACTAAAAACAACAGAAAACGCCATTATTGGTGTCAACGATCATACACTTGTTACCGAAAGTGATGGTCGTCGTTGGGTCACTCGAGAACCGGCTATTGTTTACTTTCACAAGAAATATTGGTTTAATATCATTGCCATGATTCGTGATAATGGAACTTCTTACTATTGCAATATGGCTAGCCCCTACTATCTGGATGAAGAAGCACTGAAGTATATTGATTACGATTTGGATGTTAAAATTTTTACAGATGGGGAAAAACGTCTTTTGGACGTTGAGGAGTATGAGCGTCACAAACGCAAAATGAATTATTCTGATGACTTGGACTATATTTTAAAAGAACATGTCAAAATTCTTGTTGATTGGATTAACAATGGACGTGGTCCTTTCTCAGAAGCCTATGTAAACATTTGGTACAAGCGCTATGTAGAACTAAAGAATCGGTAAAGTTGTCAAACTGGGGTTAAGACCCCGGTTTTTTATTTGAAAAACCCAGCTTTTCAGCTGGGTTGGTCTCTATATATCTAATTTAGTAACAGTAAATTTGATGTGGGAATAGTCTTTTTCAACATCCTTATCCAGCAAAAAAGCCGTGGCATCCTTCTTAACCTGAACCAGGTCAATATTCTGGGCTTGTGCTGCATAGACACATCCACAATAACATTGACGATAGATATCATACTCCTCACACATCTCTACTGAACGTTTGTAGCCTTGATTTTTCTTGAAATCACTGGGAAGATAGTGAGTGGTATAAATCTTTTGCACATCGATTCCTATGCTGTTGATAGTTTGAGAATTCTTATGAGGACTAATGGTCAAGGCTGAGCCAAAGTAGTCAAAACCCAAGTCCATAGCCACTTGCGCTGTCTTATCCAGTCGGTAGTCAAAGCAAACCTTGCAACGATCGCCTCCTTCAGGCTCTTCCTCCAATCCTCTAACCAATTTTCGGTATTCATTTGGTTCGTAGGGAGCTTCTAGGTACTGGACCGTATTTCCTGTTCGCTCATTGAAATCACTGACAAACTTTTTAGTCACATAAGCACGCTTATGGTATTCTGCCTTGGGATGGATATTAGAATTGGCAAAATAGATGGTCACGTCTGCATACTTAGTCAAATATTCTAGAGTATAGGTACTGCAAGGGGCACAGCAAACATGCATGAGAATGGTTGGCCGTTGCTCATTTTTCTCCCATACTTGTACCATCTTCTGCATGACACGGTCATAATTAATCTTCTGATTGGGGTTCATCTTGCTCAGAATTTCTTCTACATCGATCATGTTCTTCTCCTTTTTCTAGTCTTATTTTATCATATAAGTTAGGAGAGCTCAAATCAATTTAGAAGTGAATATCATAAAAAGGAGGGTTAGTCATTCCCTCCTTTTGTGTTTTTTATAAGTTGTTTTCTATAGAAAGCTTACATCATGCTTGGATCCATTGCTGGAGCTGGAGCTACTGGTTCTGGCTTATTGGCTACGACTGCTTCTGTTGTCAAAATCAAGCTAGCTACAGATGCTGCGTTTTGAAGAGCTGAACGACTCACTTTAACTGGATCGATAATCCCTTGATCAATCATGTTGACCCACTCGCCAGTTGCTGCGTTGAAGCCTGTACCAAGCTCGGCATTTTTCAAACGATCGATAACGATAGATCCTTCAAATCCTGCATTGTGGGCAATTTGACGAACAGGTTCTTCCAAGGCACGGAGAACAATATTGCGACCTGTTGATTCGTCTCCTGTCAATTCCAAATCAGCCACGGCTGGGATGACATTGGCAAGGGCTGTTCCACCACCTGCAACGATACCTTCTTCAACAGCTGCACGAGTAGCGTTGAGGGCATCTTCAATACGGAGTTTCATTTCTTTCAACTCAGTTTCAGTTGCAGCTCCGACCTTGATGACTGCTACACCACCTGACAATTTTGCCAAGCGTTCTTGCAATTTTTCACGGTCAAATTCAGAAGTTGTGGTTTCAATTTGAGACTTGATAACTGCAACACGGTGAGAAATCGCTTCAGGATTTCCAGCCCCTTCTACGATAACAGTGCTATCTTTGTCCACAGTTACTCTCGCTGCTTGACCAAGAGCTTCAATTGTCGCATCTTTCAACTCAAGACCAAGGTCTTCTGTGATAACTGTTCCGCCTGTTAAGATGGCAATGTCTTCAAGCATGGCTTTGCGACGGTCACCAAAACCAGGTGCCTTAACTGCTACTACATTGAAGGTTCCACGAATCTTGTTCAAAACAAGGGTTGGAAGAGCTTCACCATCCACATCATCCGCAACAATCAAGAGTGGACGGTTGCTTTGGAGAATGCTTTCTAGAAGTGGCAAGATCTCTTGGATATTTGAAATCTTCTTGTCTGTAATCAAGATGTATGGATTTTCAAGATCAGCCACCATTTTTTCGCTATCTGTCACCATATACTGTGAAAGATAACCACGGTCAAACTGCATACCTTCTACAACTTCAAGTTCTGTTTCCATACCACGTGACTCTTCGATAGTGATGACTCCATCTTTGCCAACTTTTTCCATGGCCTCAGAGATGTATTCACCTACTTTTTCGGAACGAGAAGAGACGGCGGCAACCTGAGCGATGGCTTCTTTGTTGGCAACTGGGATGGCGTTGTTTTTCAAGGCTTCTACTGTTGCGGCAACTGCTGTTTCAATCCCACGACGAATACCGATTGGATTGGCACCTGCTGTGACGTTTTTGATTCCTTCACGAACGATTGCTTGGGTCAAAACAGTTGCAGTTGTAGTCCCATCACCTGCAATATCATTGGTTTTTGAAGCTACTTCTGATACCAATTTGGCACCCATATTTTCAAAATGGTCTTCCAACTCGATTTCTTTAGCAATGGTCACACCGTCATTGGTAATCAAGGGTGAGCCAAATGATTTTTCCAACACAACGTTTCGACCTTTTGGTCCCAAGGTTACTTTAACAGTGTCTGCAAGGATATCGACACCACGAACCATAGCTGAACGAGCATCTGATGAAAATTTAATTTCTTTTGACATACTTACTTTCTCCTTCTATTCTTCAATGATTGCCAAGATGTTAGCTTCGCCTACGATGATGTACTTTTCATCGCCATCTTTGACATCAAGACCTGCGTGGGCTTCAACTAAGACACGGTCTCCAGGCTTAACGCTTGGAGCTACCAAGTCACCGTTCAAAGTACGAACACCTTGTCCAGTAGCTACAACTTGGGCTGTTTTTGTTTTTTCTTGGGCTGAGCCTGCAAGGACAAAGCCTCCAACAGTTTGTTCTTTTTCTTCGATTTTCAAGACCACACGGTCTCCTAATGGTTTCAACATCTGTTTTCCTCCATAATGAGATAGATAGTATTAGCACTCTTTACACTTGAGTGCTAATTCATAGTTCTATTGTATCACTTGGTCAGAAATAGTCAAGAAAAAAGTCTGACTTTCTGAGGATGAATAGATAAATTTCTTTATCCTAATTTTGCACTTTAATAATATAGAATTTTATAGAATTTTAATGAACTGGATTTATGGAATTAGTATTTTCGTTAATTCTTTTACAAAAAATACCGAAACTCTAAATCCTTATATTACGCATATATAAAAAACAACGATTACAAACCGTTGCTTTTTTACATACTATTAATATTTCAAGCCTGGATTGAAAAATCCTAAAGCGACTCCTACAAGTGCAATAACTACCAATAGTAGCATTACCCAATTTGGAGAAACTTTCTTTTTAGCCATTAGCCACCAACATAGAACAATAAAACCTGCTGTTAAAAGACCTGGATAAACACCATCAATCTTTTCTTGTAAGTTTAAAAATGTTTCTCCATCTCCATTTTTCAGCTCTAGCGCCGTAGTGACAGATACCCAAGTTGCTGCAACAGCTCCTATGACCATACCACCAACAACACTAATTGATTTTCTTAGCGCCTGACCTTTAGGACCTACTAAAAATTCTACTGCTTTATCTCCAAGTTCATATCCTTTAAAATAAGCAAAACGCATTCCAAGATAGACTAATAGATTCCATGCAATAATATAGAATATTGCACCAGAAATATTTCCTCCTTTAGAAAGACCTAGAGCTATCCCCAAAAGAACAGGAATTAATGTTCCTACAATAAGTGAATCTCCAATACCTGCAATAGGCCCCATTAGACCAGCTCGCATTCCATTGATGGTTTCACTATCTACGGCATCTCCATTTGCACGCGCTTCTTCCAAACCAGCTGTTATCCCAACTACTAGAGAACCCAACTGTGGCTCAGTATTAAAGAATGCTGTGTATGTTTGCATAGCTTCTTTTTGTTCTTCCTTAGTATCATACATTTCTTCTACAATTGGAAGCATAGAAGTTAAATATCCAAAAGTTTGCATATGTTCTTGAGAAAAACATGTCAGATGTCCATAGAACCAGTGGTGAAATGATTTTGTCAATGTTTTTCTTGATATTTTTTTTCGACTCATTCTAAATATCCTCCTCTTCATCAAGTCCCATATCACTGACAACTGCTGTCGTACGGGCAGATTTAATAACTTCTAATTCATAATAAATTACTGCAAAAATTAATGACACAACACCACTTGCTACTAAGTTCAAGCCTAAAGATTTTGCTAACGTGAACCCGACAAAGAAAGGAATAAAGTCTGTTGTTTTTGTAACAATTTGTTTCAAAAGTATTGCAATACCCACACATGGAAGGAGTGCTCCTACAGTAAATAGAGACTTCATTACAAAACCATCCATCGGAAGATATACTTTCATAAGATCAACCATATCTGGTCCAAATTTTGTAATAATCATTGTTGGTAAGAAAGAAAAGATAAAATGTGAAATCCAAGGATATACCCAATCAACAGCATATAACTTCTTAAAATCACCTTTCTCTACAGCTTTCCATCCAATGTGTTGCCAAAGCAAGTTCATAGTAGCTGTACCATAGAATAAAACAGTTCCAATTGTTCCAACCGCGGCTCCAATTGGCGCTGCTGCTGCTGCAATCGCCACTTCACCTGAAATATTATTTGCATGAACAAATAGGATAGATAACGGAATTCCGATATAAGAAATTGCCCGTACATCGGCAGATACAGTTCCACCAGGTGTCACTAAGGCAATATATAATACCTGTAAAGCCACACCAACGATTACCCCTGTTGTTATATCTCCTAATATTAAACCTACAATTAAACCACCAACTAATGGACGCCCCAAAGTATAGTTACCAATACTGGATCCCCCCATACCTGGCATCGATGCTAAACTTGCAAACAATCCTAAAAGAGCTGCTTGAATCCAAGAAATTTCCATCATTTTGTCTCCTTATTTCATTATTAAAATCCAAATTTTGATTTAAAATCACTCCAATAGCCAATAGATACATCTGGTAATAATTGGAATCTAACTTTATATCCTGCTTTTTCAATTGCTTCTAGTGCAACTGCTTCCTCTTGAGTAATTGATTGATTATTTCCCAACTTGATAGCACCTGGTCTATCGTTAGCAGGTCCTACAATAATCTCTTTAACATCTCCTGGGATAAAGCCCTGGTCTACTAAAATTTCTTTCATATCAATTGGATTCTTAGTAATCAAAAAATATCTACTATCCGATTCTGTTACTTTAGATGATTTTTCTTTAAACGCTTCCTTTGTCCAAACAAATGTTTTTTTATCTGACGCACCTTTATAGGCCTGAATTAAAACCTTATTAGATGCAGCAGCGTCATTTACTGCAATTAATCCATCACATGGATGTTCTTTTGCCCATCTAGTGACTGTTTGTCCATGAATCATTCTATCGTCAATTCGTACAAATGTTACTACCATAATTTTTTATCCCTTTCCTTATATAACTAAATATCGTCTTCTTCATTAAGATTATCATCCGATCCGACTTCAAATTCCTGTAGAGCTGAGGATGATTCGTTTAATATCGTAGAAACAAGTTCACTTCCAGTCAGAATATCTTTCATCACCACTGCTGTAAGTGCCATTGTTAAGTTCATGCCTCCCAAAATAGTTGCATTCTCTAATTTTCCAAATTCTTCTAATACTGTTGCAACAGTTGTTAAAGGACTTCCCCCAACAATATCTGCTAAAACAAGAACCGAATCATTTTCATCCAGAGACGCAATAACATTCTTGACCTCTACAGAAAAAACTGCAAGACTTTCTCCATCTTTTAAGCCAATCGCTATGACATCATCTACCTTATCCGAAGCAAACATAGAAAGAGATGATTTCAATCCCTCTGCGAGTCCTCCATGACTGACTAATATCAAATACTTCATATTTCCCTCCTTTTATTGATTTCATTCTATCATCCTTATCTTCACTTTATAATTGTTAAATGTCACAAAAGTTTATTGATAAATGTCAATAAAAAAATGACAAATGTCAATAAAGACATCTGCCATGTTCGTATTATTTAAGAAATAATAATCTTGATATCTATTTAAGGGTTCCTATATCTAGTTCTTTTTGTAACTTAATAAGACTACCTTCAATATCCGTGTTATTTTCATCCATAGATAATGCTTCTAATCTTTCTTCTATTCCAACCAATGATTTTGAATCTATTCCTTTTGAAATAGTTGTAATTGAATTTTTCATTATATAATCCAGCGAAGTAGTCGTTAAGGCATTTTGACCAATCATTCCTTTCTTCATCAACTCTTCACTCTTCAAACTAGTTACTACCTCTGGTAACACTGAGCTTCCTTGACCCTTGTTAAATAAATTTTGTTGAATTTCACGATTATTTGTTAAAAATTCTATAAACGATACGGCAAGTTTTGAATTGCGAGCACGCGAAGAAACCACGTATAAGGAAGTATCTGTTACAGTAGAACGAATGTCTTCCTTAGTAGTTGGCAATGAAATACATGTCCAGTTAAAATTTGTATATTTGGCCACGTGATAAGGAAAAGGTTTATATGTACGATATTGTGCCAAACTCATTGGATAAAAGGCCACATGTCCTTCATCAAAATCTTTATAGGTTACTTTGTAGCGTCCGTTTAATTGATTCAATCCCCTTATATAGGATAAAGCATCCTTCATTTCTGACGAATCTATACGAGGAATCCCACTCTCAGAAATAGTAACTCCAAAGGCTGCTAGAGATTCTTTCCAACTATATCCTGTTATCCCAAATTGATCAACGATTCCATCTCCATCGGTATCTTTTGTAATTTTTTTACTAATCTCATATAGATCTTTCAGTGTCCACCCTACTTTAGGAATTTCAATGCCCTCTCTTAAAAGTAAATCTTGATTTACACACATCAACATGGGATTGCTTTCATATGGAAGACCGTATAAATCATCTCCGTATTTTGCTGCCTGCAAAGATACATCATAGAAATTAGAGGCATCTTCTTGAGACAGATAGGAATTTAGGTTTTTTAAAATACCTTTTGATGCAAATAAAGATAATTGGTCGCTTGATAATAGAAATACATCCGGTTCAGAACCTTTTAAAATTTGACTTGAAATCCAATTAGAATACTCCTCCTTAGGAATACCTGAATCATATACAATTTTAACCCCTTGATGAAGCTCTTCAGATTTCTTAATAGCCTCATCTAGTACATAGCTGTTATTTCCTGTAGGAATTCCCCAACTAGAATCAGAATAAAAACCCAGTCTAATAATCTTTATCTGCTTGTTTTCCCAAATAAGAAATAAACTCAAGCAACTTAACACAAACAGTATCGCTAGAAACAATTGCTTTACTTTCATTTATCCATTTCCTTCGAAAAATTCTTTTGTGTCACACCTGTTTGTACAGCCCATATGGCTAACTGTGTCCTATCTCTCAAATTTAGTTTTGAAAGAATGATAGAAAGGTAATTGCGCACTGTTCCCTCGGATAAAAAAAGATTACTGGCAATTTCCTTATTTGATTCTCCAAATGCCACTTGCTGAATAATTTTCCATTCTGTCAGTGATATATTTTCAATATTCTCTTCCTTCACAGTAATAGAAAAATTGGTCTGTGCCATCTGCGAGAACAATTGAAATACCTTACTAGCTATATTAGGATTAATCATAGCTCCACCTTTATACACTGTCTGAATGGCTTGGTATAACTCGTCTGTTGAAACTCCTTTTAATAAATAGCCAGATGCACCATATTTTAAAGCACTAAAAATAAATTCGTCGTCATCAAATGTTGTTAAGATTATAATTTTTATATTTGGAAAACGTTTTTTGATTTCTTTTGTAGCCAATACTCCGTCCATTCTGGGCATTCTAATATCCATTAAAATTATATCCGGTTTTACAGTCATGATGTTGTCCATAGCTTCAATACCATCACCAACGACGGATACAACATCAATATCAGCATATACTGATAAAATGATCTGCAAGGACTCTCTAATTAACGCCTGATCATCTGCAATCATTACCTTTATCATATACTTCACCTCCTATTTTTGGAAAAACTATTTTAGTGTAAAATCCTTCCCTATTTTCAAAATGAATAGAACCACCTAAAATAGAAACTCGCTCTCTCATTTGTTTCAAGCCATACCCAATTTGTAAGTCGTCAAAACCTATTCCATTATCTTGCAAAACTATTATGTTGTTATCCTCACTCATAAAATGAATGCTCATTTTACTAGCATGTCCATGACGAACAGAATTTGTCATAGATTCTTGTATAATCCTAAAAATAGTATCTTCCTGCATCACATCTAAATCAATATTTCCCCATTCATATTTTAGATCGACAGAGAGTTTAGATAGAGACTCATACTCACTAATCATTAATATTAGAGCATCTTTTAAACCATTATTTTGCAAAGCTCCTGGTCTTAGTCTATGTAATGATCCCCTAACATCTTTTATCCCCTCTCTAACTGCATTTGAAACATTTTTCAACTGTTCTTTAGCACGAATAGGATGAACATCAATTAGTACAGAAACAGCATCAATCCCTGCTGAAATCCCTGTCAATGCATGTCCTAGAGTATCATGAATTTCCCGAGCAATTCTTTTCCTTTCTCGATCTTCAGCGATTTTCTCTGATAATGATATGTAATGATTCAATTCAGTGTTGACTCTAGATAACATTTTAAGTTCTTCCTCAATATTATGGTGTTCTTTAATCACGTATAGGATATAAGACAATAAAGAGATGATGAAAATAATAACGTTTAATGACGTCAATGCATTTTCTAAAAATAACACTACACCTCGTATGGACGATGGGTAAAATTGGATATAGGTAGAAAGAGATGGAACTTTTATAAATAGTGACAAGATTTCATAGTCTGTTAAAAGTAATATTAAAAAACTCAAGAAAATAAAAATAATCCAGGAACGTTTACTATCAGAGTCTTGAAACTCTCTTGAACTATAGAATATATCAGCAAAAACTAATAATATTATTCCATTGTATGACAGATTTTGTGACCATATAACACCAATCATTAATACTATTTCAAACAAATTCCATTTTGAAAAAATTGGCCATTTTTTCTCAGTTGAGTACATTTTATAGGTAGATATAAAAATAATACCGACGAAAAAAATAATTGAATACCAAAAAATCTGGTCAGGTGATTTTGAAATATTATTTAATTCTCCCAATAAGAGTATCATCTGTCCCTTTGAAATTACATAGTTTGTAATCTGTATATACAAAGCTCCATTGTATATAATGGTTAGAAAATTAATTAATAAAAGCAAAATGATAGAATACTGGACACCTTTTACCTGTTTCATTACTGCCACCCATTAATATCAAACTGAATTATATTATTTTTATCAACAAATTGTACAGGTATAGTATATAATTCTTCAACTTCTTCTTTTTTTACTAATAAATCTATTGTTTCCGATACTTTTCTACCCATATGAGATGGAAATTGAGCAACCGTTCCCGTAACTTCATCTGTTGTAGCTAATAAATGCTTCATATCTGGTGAACCATCTATTCCGTAAATAAGTTTTTTTGAAGTTACTTTCAATTCTTTAATTGCTGCTAAAGCTCCTATAGCTGCTCTATCATTTAAAGCCACTATAGCATCAAATTGTAAACCTTCAGATAAGGCATCACCTACAGTAGTCATAGCATACTCTGTTTGACCAACTGTTTCTCTTTCTGAGATAATTTGATAATGTTCTTCTGATTTTATTGTATCCAAAAAACCAGTTATTCTCTGATTAGCTGATAAAGCATCTTTGTGCGTTAACAAAAGAATATGAGCATTTGAGGTACGTTTCATCAAATCCTTGGCAATTAATATCCCAGCATGGTAATTATCAGAAACTATGCTCGTATCAACTTTTATATTATTCAACTGACTATCTACTGCTATAACTCTAATTCCAAAATTCTTTGCCCTACTTAACGCTTCTACAATTTGCTCGCTATCACTCTTAACCGGATTAATAACAATAACATTCACTCGCTTCTCTATAAACTCATCAATTTGTTTACTCTGTTTTTCTTCACTCATCTCTGCATCCCGAGTATACAATATCTGACCTTCTGAATCAGAATAGCGTTGAATCTCATTATGTAAATGTCTATAAAATTCACTATTCATCGTCATATAAGTCGCTCCAACTTTTATTTGTCCCGGAATAGGATCTGTCTGACTCACATGAGTATAAATCGCAAAAACAAATACGACTACTGTACAAAATATAATTTTGACGATTGTTCTTGTATATTCTCTACTCATTCCAACCTCCAAAAAGTTTCAACTAGTTCATTGTAACACATTTAGACAGTATAAAAAAGCCTGAGAGCAACTCAGACTTTTCAATGTTTAAAATGGTAATTCTTCCTCTTCCAAGACCAAGTCCGCCAAATCTTGGCCTGCATTATTTTCACGCATGGCACGTTGGGCACGACTTTCCAAGAGTTGGAATCCTGAGACAAGTACTTCAGACACATAGTTCATTTGACCATTTTTCTCAAAACGACGTGTACGCAATTCCCCATCCACTGAAATGAGACTACCTTTAGTTGCGTAGCTGGCCAAGCTTTCTGCTAGTCTGCCCCATAGGACCATATTGACAAAATCTGCTTCACGTTCACCGTTTTGGTCTTTGTAACGACGGTTCACAGCGATAGTTGCTCGCGCTACTGACTTGTCATTGCTGGTTTTGTGCAATTCTGGTGTAGACGTCAAACGTCCAATCATGATAACTTTATTATACATATTTTCTTCCTCCTACTTATCTATTCGCAGGAAATCAAAAAAAGTTACAGAAATTTGTAACTTTTCGAGGAATTTTTTTACTTTTTATGAACCATAAAACCTGTCGCCTGTTGATTTGCCATAATGGTCATATCTGTAATCTGCACACGACGAGGTTGACTGGTCACATAGACTACTGTGTCTGCAATATCCTGAGCTTGCAAGGCTTCGATTCCTTGGTAAACGGACGCAGCCCGCTCTTTATCACCGTGAAAACGCACTGTAGAAAAATCTGTTTCGACAATTCCAGGCTGAATGGTTGTCACCTTGATATCCGTTGCGATGGTATCAATTCGCAGCCCATCTGAAAAGGTCTTAACCGCTGCCTTGGTGGCTGAGTAAACAGCTGCACCAGCATAGGCGTAGATTCCTGCGGTTGACCCCATGTTGATGATATGTCCTTGATTGGCTTTTACCATTGCTGGCAAGAAAGAGCGAGTAACTGCCATCAAACCTTTGACATTGGTATCCAGCATGGTCAACATATCCAACTCTTCATAGTCTTGATAGGGAGCCAAGCCAAGAGCCAGACCGGCATTGTTGACCAGAATATCAATCTTCCCTATCGTTTCTATAATATCAGAGCAGACAGCCTTTACCATGTTCATATCCGTGACATCTAGCGGAAAAGCCCAAACTGTTTGATTTGGGAAGGTCTCTGCAAACTCCGACTTGAGGGTTTCTAGTCTGTCTATCCGTCGTCCAGTTAGAACGACATTCTCACCCTGCTCCAGATAAGCACGCGCAATCGCTTCACCAATTCCTGATGTCGCCCCTGTAATCACTACATTTTTTGCCATCTTATTTCCTTCTATCTGGTCTATCAGATATTAACAACTTCTTAGGCAGTCCAGTGTTTAGCTGGATCAAATGGAGTTCCAACAACTTGGTCTTCTGATAATTCAATAATACCACGTTTTTGCGGAGCATTTGGCAGATGCAATTCACGAGGACTGCACATCATGCCAAAACTCTTTTCACCACGAAGTTCGCCTGGGAAAATAAGATTGCCTTTGGGCATCATAGCTCCAGGAAGAGCCACAATGGTTTTCAACCCAAGACGCGCATTAGGAGCCCCTGCAACGATTTGTACAGTCTTGTCACTTGATACTGCAACTTGGCAGATGTTGAGGTGGTCACTATCTGGATGGGCTACCATCTCGACAATCTCACCAACAACAAACTTAGGTTCCTTATCATTAACAATTTCTTCTGTAAAACCTTCCGTTTGTAATTCTTGGTTCAAACGAGCGACTTGCTCATCTGTCAAAAAGACTTGACCGAACTCTGCAATTTCAAATAAACTTGAAACTTCAAAAATATTCCAAGCCACTGTTTCCCCATTATCTTTGAGAAAAACACGGGCTACCTTGCCTTTGCGTTCTACATCCAGTTTGGCATCTCCGCTATTTTTCACGATGACCATAAGGACATCACCGACATGTTCTTTGTTGTATGTAAAAATCATTGTTTTCTTTTTCTCCTATTTCAGTCCTGCTAAAAAGTCGTTAATTTGTTGCTTACTTTTACGGTCGCGATTAACAAAACGACCAATTTCCTTGTCCTTTTCTAGAACAACAAGGCTAGGAATTCCATAAACATCTCAGAGTTTAGCCAAATCCATATACTGGTCTCGGTCCACCCGAATAAAGGTGAACTCTGGATTGGTTTCCTCAATTTCTGGCAAGGCAGGATAGATATAACGACAATCGCCACACCAGTCCGCCACAAAAAGAAAGACCTTCTTGCCATCTTTTTCTACTAAAGATGCTAATTCTTCTAAACTTGCTGGTTGTATCATAAGACTTCCTCCTCATAGACTAGGTCTTCATTTTCATAGACAAAGGTATAATGACGGCCATCCTCAAAAATGACGCCACCAACCAAGCTCTCTAGACTGCTTTCATAGACTTGAACATAGAGGGTCGCAATTTCCCCCATGTCTGAAAAATGGTCTCGTACAATCGCTGTCAACTCTTCCTGAGTCTTCATGAGCTTATGGTCATCTGCAATTTTTTTCGTAGCAAGGGCAAGGCTCCCAATACCAAGCAGAGCCAGACCTGCCATCCACATTTTTTTAGCTTTCATACCATTCATTTTAACACAAAAAAGGCTTTAGGACAAATGAGGAAGCAGCAGAAAAGCAAGTAAAAAGCCTCTTCCTTTAAGGAAAAGGACTTCTTATACTAGAGCAAACTAGGANNGCTTTGAGGTTGTAGATGACGCTGACGTGGTTTGAAGAGATTTTCGAAGAGTATTATTCTTATTGCCAGGCGCCTGAGTTACCAACGTAGTAACCATCTGGTGTGTAGGTATTACGAAGCATCTTACCTGATGAAGCCAGATAATACCACTTGCCATTGTCTTTGACCCAATCATTCGCTAGCATGGAACCAGAAGAACTTACATAATACCATTCTCCCTTGTCATAAACCCAAGCGCTTGCTTTCATAGCTCCTGAGCAATTAGAGGCCAAAAAAACTGTCCAATATCATTCATTTTTTTAAAACATTTGACACTACATCATCCACGCTGTAGGACATAGATACATCAAACGTAAGAGCCAAAATATCGAAAAATATACAACTTTTAAAGGCAACATTTCATTTTTTAAAGTCTAACAACAATAGAACGGAAATCAGAGCAAGGCATCAATTTCCTACTCTTAGTACGTCTATTTTGATGGTTGAAGTGAAGATTTTTTTATTTAACGTAGACAATTCCCAACTTCCCAAAGGCCACATCTCCACGGATAATCAAGGTTTTGCTGGTTGGGGCTAGAGGGGCATCTGCCTTGGCTACACCACAGAAAGTTTCCACCTTCAAATCAACTCTCCAATGTTGGGGAACATAGATAACTGCATTGCCAAAACCAACTTCGATATCCAGAGTAGCAAAATCACCTAACATCTCTGCATTGTCATAATATATCTTGGCATTCCCAAAACCAACTTCAACTTGGTCTTCTACCAATTCTTGGTCTTGCTTGTAGAAAGTCCCACTTCCAAAAGCAACTTCCTTATCTGTTAGAATGGTCTTTTTACCATCATACCACCATTTTTTCCCGTTCCAAGTCCTGTTAGAATGAGTGAGTGCGCTGACACCCATTACGATTAAAATACTAGCCCAGAACAATGACTGATTTGGAATCGGTAAAATGTCATAAAAATGATTAGCAATCATGAGAGCTACAAAAGTTGTAAAAACTGCTGATGTCAGATGACGACGAAGCAAAGCTTCAACTGATTGATAGGCAAAAAATGCAATACCAAGCAAGGGCCAAATATGCCCTCCAAGAGAAGGGATTCCAAAATTCCCTTGTAATAATATTAAAGCCGCCAAAATAAGCAACAGAATACCAAATGCTTTCTTTTTCATCTTCTTACCTCATGTTTCTTAGATTTTCTTTTAGGAGGGATTGGTAATGTCGTGAGACATGAACCTCCTTGTGGGTCTGATAAAAGGAAATGGTGCCCGTTCCTGAAAAGGACTTGTCCACCGAGTAAACCTGACGGATATTAGCAATAGTTGACTTGGATACCCGACTAAAATAGCGAGGAAGGATAGACTCTAACTCATAGAGTTTGAGCCGAACTTCGTAGGCATCTTTCTGGGTATGGGCATAAATCTTGCTACCTTCTGTCTCAAAGAAGAGAATTTCCGATAAGTCCAGATAATATTCACCTGTTCCCTTGTAAAAAATCAACCGAGGAGACTTGGACTCTTGCAAGAGCCGCTGTAAATCCGCAATCTCATCTGTCAAAGCCGCTGCCTTGATGACAATTTCAGTTTCCTCTAAATTGCTGTCAATTTCGATTCGTAACTTCATTCCATCTCCTTTCTGACTCTACTATATCAAAGCTAAAATAAGAAAACAAGAGCAAAAAAGCAAGTGGTTACTTTAGGCACGTAAGTGGTTCTAGGACCGCCTTATACTCTTCGAAAATCAAATTCAAACCACGTCAGCGTCGCCTTACCGTACTCAAGTACAGCTTGCGGCTAGCTTCCTAGTTTGCTCTTTGATTTTCATTGAGTATTAACTTACAGGTCAAAATAGAAAGAAAAGCACACCCCACACAAGAGCACAAATATAACCAACTACTACATCCTTGGGAAAATGCACTCCACCTAAGACTCTCACGAGACCGAGGAGGGCTGAAAAGACCAACAAGATCCCCCCTACAGATAAACTAGCATGTAAGCAAGCCATGGAGATAATGGTTGCTGAAAAGACATGACGACTAGGCATAGACTGACCAGGACTATCTCTGTCAAGCAAGGGTTTAATAGCCCATTCCTCATAAGGCCTAGGGGCATTGATTTTCTTACGGAGAAGGGACAAAATCACAAAACCTGATGCAGGGATAAACAAATAGATTCCGACCTGTTTCCCAAGTCCTTCTTGGAGATAGGTAATTGCTAACAAGGTTAGATAAATCATAGGCATAACCACCGTCATGAACCGATTGAAAGTTCTTAACAAGCTCAGAAGAAAGGGCTTATTTCCAATGTTACCAGCAATGTGGTCATACCATTCTTGATAATTTTTCATATATTTTCTCATTACTTACTCAAATTTTGCTTGCAGGGAAACACTTATCTTCTAGTATAGTGCAGAAAAAGAAGGCCGTCAAGCCTTCTTTCGGTTTATTCTTCTGCTTCGTCTTCTGTAAACTGACTGTTGTAGAGGTCAGCGTAGAAGCCAGCTTGCGCCATTAGCTCATCATGATTGCCTTGCTCGATGATATTGCCATCTTTCATGACAAGGATCAAGTCAGCATTTCGGATAGTTGACAAGCGGTGGGCGATGACAAAGGAAGTTCTTCCCTCCATCAAACGATCCATGGCTTTCTGAATCAATTCCTCTGTACGGGTATCAACAGAAGAAGTCGCCTCATCCAGAATTAGGAGCGGTGCATCTTTCAGCAAAGCACGAGCAATGGTCAAGAGTTGTTTTTGCCCGACAGACAAGGTTACTGTATCATCCAAGACGGTATCGTAACCATCTGGTAGGGTCATGATAAAGTGGTGAATCCCTACAGCCTTGCTGGCTTCAATCACGCGCTCATCACTAATCCCCTTTTGGTTATAGATGAGATTGTCGCGAATGGTCCCTTCAAAGAGCCAAGTATCCTGCAAGACCATTGAAAAGGCATCATGTACTTCCGAACGCTTCATCTCTTTGGTATCTACACCATCGATGCGGATACTTCCCTTATCAATCTCATAAAACTTCATCAAAAGATTGACAATGGTTGTCTTACCAGCTCCAGTCGGTCCGACAATCGCAACCTTTTGACCTGCATGAGCTGTCGCAGAAAAGTCATGGATAATAGTTCGCTCTGGTGTATAACCAAAGGAAACTCGATCAAAGACCACTTGACCTTTCATATCGCTCAATTGTCTTTCTCTATGGGATTCGTCTCCCATTTCCTCTTCAGCTAGGAATTCGAAGACACGTCCCATGGCTGCACTAGCCTGCTGCAAACTAGTAATCCCTTGGGCAATTTGTGAAAGGGGCTGAGAAAAGATACGAACGTAGGCCATAAAGGCAACGATAATCCCGATACTGATGTGTCCATTTAAGGCCAAGGCTGCACCAACGATAATCACCAAGGCATAGCTGAAGTTCCCAATAAACATCATAATCGGCATCATAATCCCTGAAATAAACTGAGATTTCCAGATACTATCATACAGACGATGATTTAATGTTGCAAATTCTTCTTTGGTGCTCTCGATGGCATTGTAACTGGTCACCACATTATGGCCAGAGTACATTTCTTCCACATAACCATTGACAGCTGCCAAATCCTGTTGCTGACTCTTAAAGAAGCCCTGGGATTTGCCCATAAAGACAGACACGAAAGCAAAGCCAACAAGAGTTGAAACAACCGTCACCAAGGCTAAAATCCAGTTCATCCCAAACATGGTTACCAAGACTGCCAAGACCAGTAAACTAGATGAAAGAACTGTTCCCAGACTTTGATTAAGGGACTGGGCTGCAGTGTCAACATCATTGGTTACACGAGACAAAGTATCCCCCTGAGAGTGGCCATCAAAATATCCCAATGGTAGGCTATTGATTTTCTCTGCAATCGCTCTTCTCAAACGCTCTGAAAAACGTTGAATAGCTGTTGTAAACAGAAAGGCCTGTAAATAATTTGATAGAAGTCCGATCACATAAATCACGGCCAAAAAACCACCAATAGCTGCAACCGCCGCGACATCCACACTTGTTTCTAGACCACTGGCAATAATATTAGTCATTTCCTTGATGCGGGTTGGACCATATACAGTAATGATATTGGATAGGATTGTTGCTAGAAAGGCGATCAGAAGGGCAAACTGGAGGCCTGCAAGATAGGGTTTACTCTGTTTCCAAAGAGACATTTTCTTATTTTCCATGTTCCAATTCCTCCTTCGATAGTTGTGAATAGGCAATTTCTTGGTAAACTTCGTTATTAGCTAGAAGTTCCTTGTGGGTGCCTTGTCCCACGACTTTTCCTTGATCCAAGACCAAAATCAAATCTGCATCCATAATCGTTGAAATGCGTTGTGCAACGATAAGCTTGGTCATAGACTTGGTTTTCTCTGCTAGCTCTTGGCGTAGGACACGGTCTGTCTTGTAGTCCAAGGCTGAGAAGGAGTCATCAAAGATGAGGATTTCTGGCTTCCGAGCTAAGGCACGCGCAATGGCCAGACGCTGTCTTTGACCACCTGAGAAGTTGGTTCCTCCTTGGGCCACTTCTGACGCTAAGCCCGCTTCCTTGTCTTCGATAAAGTTCCTAGACTGGGCCAATTCCAAAGCTTGCCACATAGCCTGCTCACTAAGCGGTGTTTCTTGACTCCGTCCAAAGTCTAAATTGCCCTTAACATCACCTGAAAAGAGAACCGCTTTCTGAGGAATATAACCAACCTTGTTGCGCAAATCCTCTAAGGCATAGCCTTGAACATTGACACCGTCCACCAGAATTTCTCCGTCTGACACATCGTAGAAACGTGGAATCAGATTGACCAGAGTTGATTTACCAGAACCTGTTGACCCAATAAAGGCCACTGTTTGACCAGCTTCTGCTCTAAAGCTAACATGCTCGATAACTGCCTCCGAATTTGCCGCATAGCGGAAGGTCACATCCTTAAATTCGACCTGACCTTTGAGGTTTTCATCAGCCAGCTGCACTTGAGCAGGGTTTTGGATAGAAGAATGCAAATCTAAAACTTGATTGATCCGCTTAGCAGAGACTATAGTTCGGGGAAGAACGATGAAGAGCGCCCCCGTGAGAAGGAAGCCCATGACAACCTGCATAGCATAAGACATGAAAACAACCATGTCACTAAAGAGAGGCAGACGCTCCGTCGGAGCAGCATCGTTGATTACATAGGCCCCAATCCAGTAAATCGCCACACTCAAACCACTTGAAATCCCCATCATGATGGGATTCAAAATGGCCATAAGACGATTAACAAACAAATTCAAGCGTGTCAATTCATCATTTGCTGCTGCAAATTTTTCATTTTGGTAATCCTCTGCATTGTAGGCACGAACGATGCGAATACCTATTAAACTTTCACGAGTGATACTGTTCAGTTTATCTGTCAGCCCCTGAATCAAGGACTGTTTTGGAAAGGCTAGCGTCACCAAAACGATCGTCATCAAAACGTTGACAATCACTGCCACAAGAATGGCCCAGAGCCAGTATTCTGAATGGCCTAAAATCTTCCCGATGGCCCAGATAGCCATAATCGGACCACGCGTAACCACTTGCAAGCCCATGGTAATCAACATCTGAACTTGGGTAATATCATTGGTCGTACGAGTTAAGAGACTAGGGATAGAGAATTTCTTAATCTCTGTCTGCGAGTAGTCTAAAACTCGATTAAAAATATCACTTCTTAGCCTACTAGTATAAGAAGCAGCCACTCTAGACGCAAAAAATCCAACTGCAACTGCGGACAAGAAGGCCAGAAAGGACATTCCCACCATCATGCTTGCTGGCTGCCATAACTCATCTAAGTTGCTACCCTGAGTTCCTAGTAAATCCGTAATTTTCGAGATATAGGTTGGCACTTCCAACTCTAGATAAACTTGAAAGCAGGTAAAGAGAATGGCTAGAAAAACAATCCCCCATTCTTTTCCACTAATTCGTTTGGCTAATTTCTTCATTCTCTCCTCCTATTCTCTTGATATTTTCCTGTAGTTGAGCAAGGACCTTCTCAAAAATCAGTAATTCATCTTCATCTACGTCTTCTACCAACTGCTTGTCAATGCGTTCAAAGAATGCCTTAACCTGCTGCATTTGAGAACGCGATTTGTCCGTCAAACGTACAAACTTGGCCCGCTTATCGACAGGACTCGCCTCCAATTCCACCAAACCATTTTGCACCATACGCTTGACCAAATTACTAGCAACAGACTTGGTAATATTGAGTTCCTGCTCGATATCTTTAATCAAGACCAAGTCTTGGTTTTTCTCACGATTATCCAAAAAACGCACCACCTGACCTTGAGGCCCACCCATAAATTCAATACCACAACGTTTGGCTTCCTTTTGCACCATCAGGTGAATCTGATGACCAAAACGCTTAAAGACTAACATCGGTTTATCCATACTAACTCCTTTCTAACTATCACATTTAGTTCTCCTAGGAACTAAATAAGTTTTCATGAGAACTATTTTATCATTTTCAGAAAAGATGTCAAGAAAAAGTTTCCTAGAGAACTATTTTCTTGATTCAAAAAATCCCAAGTGATTTTTTCACTTAGGATCATGTTCTCTAGGTTAAATTAGAACCCGTCTACGTTTGTATAGATCTTTTGTACGTCTTCGTCATCTTCAAGAACGCTGTAAAGTTTTTCAAAGGTTTCAAGGTCAGCGCCTGACAATTCCACTTCTGACTGAGGAATCATTTCCAATTCAGTCACTTGGAATTCTTCGACACCTGACTCACGAAGGGCAACGATAGCCTTGTGAAGGTCAGTTGGCGCTGTGTAAACTGTGATTGTGCCTTCTTCTGCTTCTACATCATCCACATCCACATCTGCTTCTAGCAATTGCTCAAAGACTGAATCGGCATCTTCACCAGCAAATACGATAACTCCCTTGTTGTCAAAGAGGTAAGAAACTGAACCAGAAGCACCCATGTTTCCTCCGTTTTTACCAAAGGCTGCACGGACATTAGCCGCTGTACGGTTAACGTTTGAAGTCAAAGTATCAACAATCAGCATAGAACCGTTTGGTCCAAAACCTTCGTAACGTCCTTCTGTAAAGGTTTCGTCTGTGTTTCCTTTGGCTTTATCAATCGCTTTATCAATAACGTGTTTTGGCACTTGGGCTTGTTTAGCACGGTCGATAACGAATTTCAAAGCAGTGTTTGATTCTGGATCTGGATCACCTTTTTTAGCTGCTACATAGATTTCTACACCAAATTTTGCATATACTTTAGAGTTAGCTCCATCTTTAGCCGTTTTCTTGGCTACGATATTGGCCCATTTACGTCCCATTAGGAATCTCCTTTTTTCACATTTTAATCTTTCTTATTATAACACAAGTTTTTTTGATTTTCACTAGAGGAAATGGATTTTATTAGCAAATACAGCTAGGAGAGCACTTCGGTTGCCAAGATAGCCTTGCCTTTCCATCATTATCAACATTCAAAAAAACTAGAATATTATCTGCAAATCGAAAGTTTGACAAAGTCAGCTCAAACTACTGTTTTGAGTTTGTAGATATAAGCAACAAAAACAATCATACTGCACCTTTTGTTGACAGTCTACTCCAGACATATCATAGTTCAAGTAAATACTTTGAAATTGAAATTCAACAGTTCTTATAGGTGCTATTGTATTCTAAGAAATCAATAGAAGAATTTCTAAACAAAACCATAATTTATGTGTTCCTGAAACAGAAATGTATGCTCTTTTTGATTTCACATGATACTGAAGTTAGACTAGTACAACGGCACTTCTAAAACAAGCAAAAGGTAGCTAATTCCCTGTATAGCAAAGAGTTTCACTACCCTTTTTACTTTTTCTTACAGCCACTGTTTGATAGCCTCATTTTAACATCACGATCATACTCCAATGGAAATCGCTAGGCAAGAGATAAACTTTCAGATATTCGCAGAGAGATCATCGCCTCTTTTTGTCGCAAGCATTCTTCTCTCCTAGTCATTTTCTACCTTATCTTCTACCTGAGGATAAAGAGTTGTTCCCCAAATAGAAATCGTCCGCTTACGCACTAGTGGCAAATCGGTTTTTTCATAAACCGTACGCCACCATTCCCAAGCAAGTCCGGTACACTCTCTAATTTTGATAGAGAGATTGCGAACATTCCCTTTTAAAGGAATACTAGTGGTAAAGTGAGCCGTCAAATCCTGCCCATTTCTGTCCCAAGCCTTAGGAGTCAAGACTTCCTTACCTTGATGATCATAGGATAATTCATCCCAAGTAATGTAATATTGGGCAACATAGGCACCACTATGATCCAAGAGTAAATCTCCGTTTCTGTAAGCTGTCACCTTAGTCTCAACATAGTCTGTACTGTTTTGAAAGGTCGCAACTACATTGTCCCGTAAAAAAGAAGTTGTATAGGAAATCGGCAAGCCTGGGTGATCTGCTGTAAAGCGACTGCCTTCTTGAATCAAGTCCTCTACCATATCCACCTTGCCTGTTACAACTCGGGCACCCGAACTTGGGTCGCCCCCTAAAATAACCGCCTTCACTTCTGTATTGTCCAAAATCTGCTTCCACTCTGTCTGAGGAGCTACCTTGACTCCTTTTATCAAAGCTTCAAAAGCAGCCTCGACTTCATCACTCTTACTCGTGGTTTCCAACTTGAGATAAACCTGACGCCCATAAGCAACACTCGAAATATAGACCAAAGGACGCTCTGCAGAAATTCCTCTCTGCCTCAAATCCTCTACCGTTACAGTATCTTGAAACACATCTCCTGGATTTTTAACAGCATCTACGCTAACTGTATAATAAATCTGCTTAAAATTAACAATCTGAATCTGCTTTTCGCCCGAATGGACAGAGTTAAAATCAATATCAAGAGAATTCCCTGTCTTTTCAAAGTCAGAACCAAACTTGACCTTGAGTTGTTCCATGCTGTGAGCCGTGATTTTTTCATACTGCATTCTAGCTGGGACATTATTGACCTGACCATAATCTTGATGCCACTTAGCCAACAAGTCGTTTACCGCTCCGCGAACACTTGAATTGCTGGGATCTTCCACTTGGAGAAAGCTATCATTACTTGCCAAACCAGGCAAATCAATACTATAAGTCATTGGGGCACGATCGACCGCAAGAAGAGTGGGATTATTCTCTAACAAGGTCTCATCCACTACGAGAAGCGCTCCAGGATAGAGGCGACTATCGTTGGTAGCCGTCACGGAAATATCACTTGTGTTTGTCGACAAGCTCCGCTTCTTTCTTTCGATAACAACAAACTCATCGGGTAGCTGATTCCCCTCTTTGATGAAACGATTTTCAATACTCTCTCCCTGATGGGTCAAGAGTTTCTTTTTATCATAATCCATAGCTAGTATAAAGTCATTTACTGCTTTATTTGTCATCTTCTACCTCCTAATAAGTTCCTGGATTGAGTTGCATAAACTCAGACTTGTTCAGCGAAATCAGCCGTGGTTGGACTAAGTGATCCAAAATTTCCTCGTACAATTCTTTTGAGACATTGCGTCGCCGTCTGGCTAGATAAGAAGTCGGAATGACCGTATTATCCAACATAAATACCTTATCTAAGTCAATCAAGGTTGGTCTTGTAAAAGGATTACGAGCTAAATCCGGCTCTTCTATCATAAAGTTCTTGACCAAACGTCTGGTCAAGAGAGCTGGTTTGAAGGTCTGATTTTTAACCAACTCTTTGTTTTTAGTCATGCTGTTGTCAATACAGATATACATATGGTTCTTCACAGCCAAATCGCTACTAATAGTCGGAAAAGGCAAATAAAGAGCTACAACATCTCCTCTCTTAATCAAGCAAGAGCACCCCCTTTTCTCCTAATGTAACATAGACAGGATTGACCAAGTCTTCTGATTGGCTCAGAATTTCCAAAGTTTGAGTTTGGCGCCCTGTCAATTTAGTAGCATCTTGTCTCTTCAATACAAAATGCTTGTCGCCAATTACCTTGACACTATAATCCTTCTCCAAAGCTGACTGGTAAATCCACATCAGATATTGTCTGTCCTGAGAACTCAAGAGAGAAGGATGTTCAAGTCTCCCTACAGACTGATAAAAATCAAAAACAGGAGCCAAAGCCTGCCAATCTGACTGGCTAGTTGTCAAGGCTAGAAAAAGGGCTTTGCGAGCTGATACTTCTTGGTTAGCCTTGAGAGTTCCTTTTCCCTCCAAGTTTTTTAGAAATTGGGAAACTCCAGAAAGCAAATCTTTCTCTAACTGCGAGAAATAAAAACCTTGCCTTCCCAGACATAAGTCTCTCAAGTCGCTTTCTCTAGCAAATAAGAGTTCAAACAGTTGATAATAAAAGAAAAATATCTGGCACTGGGTTGCGCTCATCTCTTCTTTATTAGCCTCTTTTTTTAACCAGAGCAAGGGCAATAGGTAACTGGATTGAAACATTTCCTCCACCTCCTACTCTTTTTTCCCTGGAGCTTCTGCACTAGCTGCCACTTCTTTTGACTGGATACTTTCCCACTGGTTGATTTCCTCTGAGATAAGACTTTCGCATGTCTTGACAAATAGGGCAAAAGCCTTGGTTTTTCCTGCATATTTCTCCGTTTGGCATTGATAAAGGAATTTTTCTCTCTCCAGGAGTTGCGCAGTCTTTTGGTAAGAAATCCAGTGTTCCTTTGCATTATACAGATTGAGAATCCCTTCACACAGCAAGCCTAAACTGGACAAGGCAACCGAAATCAAACGGTAGCGATCACCTGGCATAGGAATAGCACAAAAGACCGCTATGAGAAAACCTGCCACGATTTCTGTTATTTTTAATACCTTATAGCGCCTACGATGTTGAACGCTTTTCTTTAAAAAATGAGCTATCTGTACATCCAATCGATCTGTCAGGTACATTTCTTCTGGCGTCATGTTCGTAACCCCTTTCATTTACTTTGATAATCATAGTATAACATATTTGAATATCAAAGTATAGTAAAAACTGGACTATAGCTTATTATAAAACCCAAATATGAAATGTTTGTGAAATGAGGGAAAAATATCACAAAAAGGATGGAACAAAAAGTTTCAAAATGATAAAAACGCATAATACCTTGCCTTAAAAAGCTTGATATTATGCGTTTTATCAGAGAAAGATTTTCTGAATGTTCACCTCAAATTGAGTTTTTCCAACATTCTTTCAATCACTATTCTAGCTAGTTTCCAACTCGTCTAAACTTTGCTTATCTTAACTGAGTAAGAATAGCTTTGAGTTTCTCAATCAACTCATCTTCTGTGTGGTCAGACTCTTTCTCATTGGCTAGGAAAGCAACTGCTTGAGCGAGAGCTTCTCTTGCTTGGTCGAGGACTTTGACATCTACACTTGTAAGGTCGCTTTCTTGCAGAACCTTAGTCAATTCCTTGGTCAATTTCTTGAGTTCTGACTCTTTCTTGCGACGAGCGATGAGGAAGAGAAGGAGACCAAGAAGGGCGAGCAGGCTGCCAATCATGGTACCGTATGGAAGATGACCTTGTTCTTTGCTTGTTTCTTTCGTTTCTTCTTCATCCTTAGTCGCTTGCTTGCCTTTCAAGGATTCGAGTGCTTCTTTGACCTTGGCAGTAATCTCTCTCAATCCTGCCTCTGTCAAGTCAGTATTTCTAAGGGCTGCTTGACCCTCCCCGAGAATGATCTTCGCAGCGTCGATGACAGATTGATCAATACCATCCAAGTCTTTCAAACGAGTTTCCAAGTCTTGAATCAAATCTCTTAAGACGGATTTATCAACCTGTTTCTCTTGACTCGATTGAGTGCCACCAGCAAAGCCTACACTTCTTCGGCTACGAGCTGGTGGTGTCACACTGGTGTTAGTGTTGCCACCGGTGT
>NZ_VMLJ01000001.1:61600-76675 GCF_013276615.1 Streptococcus sp. 1621 | reverse complement strand
TTACTTTGAGAAGTTAGCAGCCTCTTTTTCCTTTTCAAAATGGGGATTCTTCCTTGAAAATAATCAGTAATTGTGCTAAAATTAAAAGAACATTCTAAAATATTCGGAATTTAAAGTAAGGAAAAACATGGCTAATATTTTAAAAACAATTATCGAAAATGATAAAGGAGAAATCCGTCGTCTGGAAAAGATGGCTGACAAGGTTTTCAAATACGAAGACCAAATGGCTGCTTTGACTGATGACCAACTAAAAGCAAAAACAGTTGAATTTAAAGAACGTTATCAAAATGGAGAATCACTGGATTCATTGCTTTATGAAGCATTTGCGGTTGTCCGTGAGGGTGCCAAACGTGTCCTAGGCCTCTTCCCATATAAGGTTCAGGTCATGGGGGGAATCGTTCTTCACCATGGTGACGTGCCAGAGATGCGTACAGGGGAAGGAAAAACCTTGACTGCGACTATGCCCGTATACCTCAATGCCCTTTCAGGTAAAGGGGTTCACGTAGTTACGGTCAATGAATATCTGTCAGAACGTGACGCGACTGAAATGGGTGAATTGTACTCATGGCTTGGCTTGTCAGTAGGGATTAACTTGGCTGCCAAATCTCCAATGGAGAAAAAAGAAGCCTATGAGTGTGATATTACTTACTCAACTAACTCAGAAATCGGATTTGACTACCTTCGTGATAACATGGTCGTTCGTGCTGAAAACATGGTACAACGCCCGCTTAACTATGCCTTGGTCGATGAGGTTGACTCTATCTTGATTGACGAGGCCCGTACACCTTTGATCGTATCAGGTGCTAATGCGGTTGAAACTAGTCAGCTCTATCACATGGCAGACCACTATGTAAAATCTTTGGACAAAGACGACTACATCATCGATGTGCAGTCTAAAACTATTGGTTTGTCTGATTCAGGGATTGACAAGGCTGAAAGCTACTTCAAGCTTGAAAACCTCTATGATATCGAAAACGTAGCTTTGACTCACTTTATCGATAATGCCCTTCGTGCCAACTACATCATGCTTCTCGATATTGACTATGTGGTGAGCGAAGAGCAAGAAATCTTGATCGTTGACCAATTTACAGGTCGTACCATGGAAGGTCGTCGTTATTCTGATGGATTGCACCAAGCTATTGAAGCTAAAGAAGGTGTGCCAATCCAGGATGAAACCAAGACATCTGCCTCTATCACTTACCAAAACCTTTTCCGTATGTACAAGAAATTGTCCGGTATGACAGGTACAGGTAAGACTGAGGAAGAAGAATTCCGTGAAATTTACAACATTCGTGTTATTCCAATCCCAACCAACCGTCCTGTTCAACGGATTGACCACTCAGACCTTCTTTATGCAAGTATCGAGGCTAAGTTTAAGGCGGTTGTTGAAGACGTTAAGGCTCGTTACCAAAAGGGTCAACCAGTCTTGGTTGGTACAGTAGCGGTTGAAACAAGTGACTACATTTCTAAGAAATTGGTTGCAGCTGGCGTTCCTCACGAAGTCTTGAATGCTAAAAACCACTATAGAGAAGCCCAAATCATCATGAATGCTGGTCAACGTGGTGCCGTTACCATCGCAACCAACATGGCCGGTCGTGGTACCGACATCAAGCTTGGTGAAGGAGTTCGTGAACTTGGAGGACTTTGTGTGATTGGTACAGAGCGTCATGAAAGCCGTCGTATCGATAACCAGCTTCGTGGACGTTCAGGTCGTCAAGGAGACCCAGGTGAGTCACAATTTTATCTATCCCTTGAAGATGACTTGATGAAACGTTTTGGTTCTGAACGCTTGAAGGGAATTTTTGAACGTCTCAACATGTCTGAAGAGGCGATTGAGTCTCGTATGTTGACACGTCAGGTTGAAGCAGCGCAAAAACGTGTCGAAGGAAATAACTACGATACCCGTAAACAAGTCCTTCAATACGATGACGTCATGCGTGAACAACGTGAGATTATCTACGCTCAACGTTACGATGTCATCACTGCAGACCGTGACTTGGCACCTGAAATTCAGTCTATGATTAAACGCACGATTGAACGTGTCGTTGATGGTCATGCGCGTGCCAAACAAGATGAAAAACTAGAAGCGATTTTGAACTTTGCTAAGTACAACTTGCTTCCTGAAGATTCTATTACGATGGAAGACTTGTCAGGCTTGTCTGATAAGGCTATTAAGGAAGAGCTTTTCCAACGTGCCTTGCAAGTTTACGATAGTCAGGTTTCAAAATTACGCGATGAAGAAGCAGTCAAAGAATTCCAAAAAGTCTTGATTCTACGAGTGGTGGATAACAAGTGGACAGATCATATCGATGCCCTTGATCAATTGCGTAATGCGGTTGGGCTTCGTGGCTATGCTCAGAACAACCCTGTTGTTGAGTATCAGGCAGAAGGTTTCCGTATGTTTAATGATATGATTGGTTCGATTGAGTTTGATGTGACACGCTTGATGATGAAAGCACAAATTCATGAACAAGAAAGACCACAGGCAGAACGCCATATCAGTACAACAGCGACTCGCAATATCGCTGCCCACCAAGCAAGTATGCCAGAAGATTTGGATTTGAGCCAGATTGGACGGAATGAACTTTGCCCATGTGGTTCTGGTAAGAAGTTTAAAAACTGTCACGGTAAAAGACAATAAAATGAGATAGTTTAGAGGCGGATACCTTGTGAAAAGTAAATTTTTACTTGGTATCCGTTTGCTTTATAAGGAGATGAGTTATGGTATTTACAGCAAAAAGTCCTAAAATCAATATTGAAGAAGTTCGTGCCTTGTCAAAATTAGAAGGTCAGGCTTTGGAGAGAAAATCACAGCGTGATCAAGAGCTAGAAGCCATTATACGTGGAGAAGACCAACGAATTCTCTTGGTAATCGGGCCATGCTCATCTGACAATGAAGAAGCTGTTCTTGAGTACGCTAAGCGTTTGGCAGTCCTACAAGAAGAAGTGGTAGACCGTATCTTTATGGTTATGCGTGTTTATACTGCCAAACCTCGTACCAACGGAGATGGCTATAAGGGCTTGATTCACCAGCCTAATGCGACAGAAGCACCAAGCCTCATCAACGGAATCAAAGCAGTTCGCCATCTTCACTATCGTGTCATCACGGAAACAGGGATGACAACTGCTGATGAAATGCTTTATCCTGAAAATCTTCCTCTTGTGGATGATTTGATTTCTTATATGGCGGTTGGTGCTCGTTCAGTTGAAGACCAGCAACACCGCTTTGTGGCCAGTGGGGCAGGATTTTCTACTGGTTTTAAAAATCCAACCTCTGGAAATCTCAATGTTATGTTTAATGGGATTTATGCTGCTCAAAACAAACAGAGTTTCCTTTTCCTAGGAAAAGAAGTGGAAACAACTGGGAACCCGCTTTCGCACGCCATTCTTCGTGGTGCTCTTAATGAGTATGGAAAAAATATTCCCAACTACTATTATGACAATTTAATTGACACCATTGCCCAGTATGAGAAAATGGGCTTGGAAAATCCCTTTATCATCATTGATACCAATCATGACAATTCTGGTAAGCAGTATATGGAACAGATCCGAATTGTCCGCCAGACCTTGATTAACCGTGCTTGGAATGAAAAAATTAAGCAGTACGTTCGTGGTTTTATGATTGAGTCTTATCTGGAAGATGGTCGACAAAATGAGCCAGAAGTATTTGGCAAATCTATCACAGACCCTTGCCTGGGTTGGGATAACACAGAAGCTCTTGTCAGAGAAATTTATAAAACGTTAGGAGAATAAGATGGCATTTATTGAAAAAGGTCAAGAAATCGATATGGAAGTCATCAAGGCTGAAACCCAATTGTCTGCGGAAGCCTTGAGACTCAAGGAAAGCCGTGACAGGGAATTGGCAGACATTATTTCAGGGGAAGATGACCGTATTCTCTTGGTGATTGGTCCTTGCTCTTCTGATAATGAAGAGGCTGTCTTGGAATATGCTCGCCGTTTATCCGCCTTGCAAAAGAGGGTAGCGGACAAGATTTTCATGGTTATGCGCGTGTATACTGCTAAGCCTCGTACTAACGGAGACGGCTATAAGGGTTTGGTTCACCAGCCAGATATTTCTAAGGCTCCAAGCCTGATTAACGGTTTGCAGGCTGTGCGCCAGTTGCACTACCGCGTGATTACAGAGACTGGTTTGACGACGGCAGATGAGATGCTTTATCCGTCAAATCTGATTTTGGTGGATGACTTGGTCAGCTACCATGCCGTTGGAGCTCGTTCTGTGGAAGACCAAGAGCACCGCTTTGTGGCTTCTGGGATTGATGCACCAGTAGGGATGAAAAATCCAACCTCAGGAAATTTGGGTGTTATGTTTAACGCCATCTATGCTGCTCAAAACAAGCAAACCTTCCTTTATCATGGGCAGGAAGTTGAGACTTCAGGTAATCCTTTGTCCCATGTCATCCTCCGTGGAGCAGTCAACGAGTATGGCAATTATATGCCGAATTACTACTATGAAAACCTACTCCAAGCCATTGAACGCTATGAAACAATGGGACTTGAAAATCCCTTTATCCTCATTGATACCAACCATGATAACTCAGGCAAGCAATATATGGAGCAGATTCGAATTGTTCGCCAGACCTTGCAAAATCGTGATTGGAATGAGAAGATTAAAAAGACGGTTCGAGGCTTTATGATTGAATCTTACCTAGCAGATGGTCGTCAAAACCAACCAGAGGTCTTTGGCTGCTCTATTACAGATCCTTGCCTAGGTTGGGAAAATACAGAGGCCTTGGTAGAAGAGATTTATGCTACCTTGACAAAATAAGTGAAAAGGATGGAGTTGGGGAATCTCAACTCCTTTTGATGAGAATGATAGTTGGACACGGAATTGATATTGAAGAATTGTCTTCGATAGAAAGCGCAGTTACACGACATGAAGGCTTTGCTAAGCGCGTGCTGACCGCTCAGGAAATGGAACGGTTTAATAGTCTTAAAGGGCGCAGGCAGATTGAGTATTTGGCTGGTCGCTGGTCGGCTAAAGAAGCCTTTTCCAAGGCTATGGGAACGGGTATTGGCAAGCTCGGTTTTCAGGATTTGGAAGTCTTGAACAATGAACGCGGGGCGCCTTATTTTAGTCAGTCACCATTTTCAGGAAAGATTTGGCTGTCTATCAGCCACACCGATCAGTTTGTGACAGCCAGTGTCATTTTGGAGGAAAATCATGAAAGCTAGTCCGCATAGACCAACCAAGGCTCTGATTCATCTGGGAGCTATTCGACAAAATATTCAGCAAATGGGAGCTCATATCCCTAATGGGACACTCAAGTGGGCAGTGGTCAAGGCCAATGCCTATGGTCATGGAGCTGTTGCTGTTGCGACGGCTATTCAAGATGATGTTGATGGATTTTGCGTTTCCAATATCGATGAAGCCATTGAACTCAGACAAGCTGGACTGAGCAAGCGAATCCTCATCTTAGGAGTTTCTGAGTTAGAAGCTGTTTCCCTAGCTAAAGAATACGACATCACCTTGACAGTGGCAGGATTGGAGTGGATTCAAGCACTGTTAGATAAGGAAGCAGATTTAACTGGCTTGACTGTCCACCTCAAGATTGACTCAGGGATGGGACGGATTGGTTTTAGAGAGGCTGGTGAGGCTGAGCAGGCTCAAGACTTGCTCAGACAACACGGTGCTAGTGTTGAAGGGATTTTTACCCACTTTGCTACTGCAGACGAGGAATCAGATGACTATTTTAATGAGCAGTTGGAACGGTTTAAAACTATTTTGGCCAGTATGAAAGGTCTTCCAGAACTGATCCATGCCAGCAATTCTGCAACGACTCTTTGGCATGCAGAGACTATTTTTAACGCGGTTCGTATGGGAGATGCCATGTATGGTCTCAATCCAAGTGGAGAGGTTTTGGATTTACCCTATGACTTAAAACCAGCCATGACCTTGGAATCTGCTCTGGTTCATGTCAAGACAGTTCCAGCTGGAGCTTGCATGGGCTACGGAGCGACATATCAAGCGGATAGTGAGCAAGTCATCGCGACGGTACCAATTGGCTATGCGGATGGATGGACACGAGACATGCAGAATTTCTCTGTCTTGGTAGATGGGCAAGCTTGCCCAATCGTCGGCAGGGTTTCGATGGACCAAATCACCATTCGTCTGCCTAAGCCTTACCCACTCGGAACTAAGGTAACTTTGATTGGTTCTAACGGGGGCAAGGAAATCACTGCTACTCAGGCAGCGACCTACCGCGGAACCATTAACTATGAGGTGGTTTGTCTCCTCAGCGACCGCATTCCGAGAGAATATTATTAGAAAAGAAAGGAGTGGAGCATGAATCTACATCAACCCTTGCATGTCTTACCTGGTGTGGGACCAAAGTCAGCAGAAAAATACGCCAAACTAGGAATTGAAAACTTGCAAGACCTCTTGCTCTACTTTCCTTTCCGTTACGAAGATTTTAAGACCAAGCAGGTGCTGGAGCTGGAAGACGGTGAAAAGGCGGTTCTTTCTGGTCAAGTCGTGACTCCTGCTAGTGTCCAGTATTATGGTTTCAAGCGCAATCGCCTGCGTTTTAGCCTCAAGCAGGGAGAAGTCGTTTTTGCCGTGAACTTCTTTAACCAACCCTACCTAGCTGATAAGATAGAGTTGGGAGCAACCCTTGCTGTCTTTGGAAAATGGGACCGCGCCAAGGCTAGTCTGACAGGGATGAAGGTCCTGGCTCAGGTGGAAGATGACCTCCAGCCTGTTTATCGCTTGGCTCAGGGAATCAGTCAGGCCAGTCTGGTCAAGCTTATCAAGACAGCCTTTGATCAGGGACTGGACCTCTTGATTGAGGAAAATCTTCCCCAGTCTTTGCTGGACAAATACAAACTCATGTCCCGTTGTCAGGCCGTTCATGCTATGCATTTTCCCAAGAATTTGGCAGAATACAAGCAGGCCCTTCGCCGTATCAAGTTTGAGGAACTCTTTTATTTCCAAATGCAGTTGCAGACGCTCAAGTCTGAAAATAGAGTTCAGGGAAGCGGTCTGGTTCTGGATTGGTCTCAGGAAAAGGTGATAGCTGTCAAAGAAAGCTTGCCTTTTGCCTTGACTCAAGCTCAAGAAAAGAGTTTGCAGGAAATTTTGGCCGACATGAAGTCGGACCACCACATGAATCGTCTCTTACAAGGGGATGTGGGGAGTGGAAAAACTGTGGTTGCTGGCTTGGCCATGTTTGCGGCAGTGACAGCTGGTTATCAGGCTGCCCTAATGGTACCAACAGAAATCCTCGCAGAGCAACATTTTGAGAGTTTACAGAACCTTTTTCCCGACTTGAAACTGGCTCTCTTGACAGGTTCCTTAAAAGCTGCAGAAAAGAGAGAAGTTTTAGAGACCATTGCCAAGGGTGAGGCTGATTTGATTATAGGAACTCATGCTCTGATACAGGATGGGGTGGAGTATGCTCGTTTGGGCTTGATTATCATCGATGAGCAACACCGTTTTGGTGTGGGACAAAGGCGGATTTTAAGGGAAAAAGGGGACAATCCAGATGTTCTCATGATGACAGCGACTCCTATTCCACGGACGCTGGCTATCACAGCCTTTGGCGATATGGATGTTTCCATTATCGACCAGATGCCAGCAGGGCGTAAGCCTATTGTGACACGCTGGATCAAGCATGAGCAACTACCTCAGGTCTTGACTTGGTTAGAGGGGGAAATTCAAAAAGGTTCCCAAGTCTATGTCATCTCTCCCTTGATTGAAGAATCAGAAGCTCTGGATCTGAAAAATGCCATTGCCTTATCAGAAGAGTTGACGGCTCATTTTGCAGGTAAGGCAGAGGTTGCTCTTCTACATGGTAAGATGAAGAGTGATGAAAAAGACCAGATTATGCAGGAGTTCAAAGAGAGAAAAACTGATATTCTGGTTTCGACGACGGTTATCGAGGTCGGGGTCAATGTTCCCAATGCGACCGTCATGATTATCATGGATGCCGATCGCTTCGGTCTCAGCCAGCTTCACCAGCTCAGAGGTCGTGTTGGTCGGGGAGATAAGCAGTCCTATGCAGTTCTTGTTGCCAATCCCAAGACGGACTCTGGGAAAGACCGTATGCGCATCATGACAGAAACCACCAATGGTTTTGTTCTTGCTGAGGAAGATTTAAAAATGCGGGGTTCGGGTGAGATTTTTGGAACCAGACAGTCAGGACTTCCAGAATTTCAAGTGGCTGATATTATCGAAGATTTTCCGATTTTAGAAGAAGCCAGAAAAGTGGCTAGCTATATTAGTTCGATAGAAGGTTGGCAAGAGGATCCAGAGTGGCGCATGATCGCCCTTCATTTGGAAAAGAAAGAACATTTAGATTAATACTCTTCGAAAATCAAATTCAAACCACGTTAACTTCGCCTTGCCGTACTCAAGNNATTTTCATTGAGTATAAGCTTTCTATAAGGAAATCTTAAGCTAGCTTTCAGGTTTGGCCCTTATACTAGAGTCATCAAAAAGAAACGAGGACTCTCATATGACAGTAACGATTAAAGTAAATTACCAAACCACTTTCCAAAAGAAAGAAGCAACAAACTAAGATTGAATAGAAGAAGAAAGAGCGAAATGCTCTTTTTTCGTTACACAGAAGCTTGGCAAGAAGATCCAGAATGGCGCATGATTGCCCTTCATCTGAAGAAGAAAGAACACCTAGCTTAAGCTTTCTCTAAGGAAAACTTAAGCTAGCTTTCAGGTTTGCCCCTTATACTAGAGTCATCAAAAAGAAACGAGGACTCTCACATGACCGTAACGATTAAAGTAAATTACCAAACTACTTTCCAAAAGAAAGAAGCAACAAACTAAGATTGAATAAAGGAAGAAGAGAGTAACTGCTCTTTTTTCGTTAGCCATACTATGTACACAGAAGCTTGGCAAGAGGATCCGGAGTGGCGCATGATTGCCCTTCATCTGGAAAAGAAAGAACATTTAGATTAAGCTTTCTCTAAGGAAATCTTAAGCTAGCTTTCAGGTTTGGCCCTTATACTAGAGTCATCAAAAAGAAGCGAGGACTCTCACATGACAGTAACGATTAAAGTAAATTACCCAAGCACTTTTCAAAAGAAAGAAGCAACAAAATAAGCTTGAATAGGAGAAGAAGAGCGGAACTGCTCTTTTTTCGTTTCTAAAACTACTTTCAGTCAATAGGCTTGAAGGAGGAAAAGCTAAATGCACTTTCTATTTACCCTTCTTTCTTGCATTGATTACATAGATATGCTACAGTTGTGGTAGCGATTACAAAATAAAAGGAGCATGCTATGAAAAATCCAACTTTGTTAGAAGAAATGAAGACTTATCTAGGAAGGGATGAGGTTCCAGAGGACTTTGATGCTTTCTGGGATGAGGAAGTGAAAAAAGTCTCAACTCTTCCATACTACCACTTGGAGGAAAGAGATTTCCACATTCCTCAAGTCAAGTGCTATGAGTTAACATTTGAAGGAAGCAAGGAAGGCAAGGTCTATGCACGCGTCGTTCTTCCAAAGAGTGAGAAGAAGGTTCCGCTAATCTTCCATTTCCATGGTTATATGGGACGTGGCTGGGACTGGGCCGACATGCTAGCCTTCACCGTGGCTGGTTACGGTGTTGTTTCCATGGATGTTCGAGGTCAGTCAGGTTACTCACAAGACGGCTTGCGTTCTCCTCTAGGAAATACGGTTAAGGGGCATATCATCCGTGGTGCTGTGGAAGGTCGGGATCACCTCTTTTATAAGGATGTTTATCTGGATATTTACCAGTTGGTTGAAATTATTGCTAGTCTGCCTCAGGTAGATGAGAAGCGACTTTCCAGCTATGGTGCCTCGCAAGGAGGGGCTTTGGCCTTGGTTGCAGCAGCGCTCAATCCTCGAATTCAGAAAACAGTTGCCATCTATCCCTTCTTGTCAGACTTCAGACGAGTGCTTGAGATTGGTAATACTAGCGAAGCTTACGACGAACTTTTCCGTTATTTCAAGTTTCACGACCCCTTCCATGAAACAGAGGAGGAAATCATGGCGACCCTGGCCTATATCGATGTGAAAAATCTTGCCCATCGTATCAAGGGTGAGGTTAAGATGATTACGGGCTTGGACGATGATGTTTGCTATCCTATTACCCAGTTTGCGATTTACAACCGTCTGACCTGCGATAAAGCCTATCGCATCATGCCTGAGTATGCCCACGAAGCCATGAATGTATTTGTCAATGACCAAGTCTACAACTGGCTTTGTGGTAGTGAAATTCCTTTTAAGTATGTGAAGTGATGAATGAGAGAGCCTAGTAGCTCTCTTTTTGTATAGAGTCTAGTCAGCAAATATTCTAGTTCATATATACTTTGAAATTCATACTCTTAGAAAATCTCTTCAAACTACGTCAGCTTTATCTGCAACCTCAAAACAGTGTCTTGAGCTGACTTCGTCAGTTTCATCTACAACCTCAAAACGGTGTTTTGAGCGGTCTGCGGCTAGCTTCCTAGCTTGGTCTTTGATTTTCATTGAGTATAAAAAACAGATGAGTCTCTGTTTTCTTTTTATGAACTATAAATGTTCAGCTGAAACTACTTTCAAGGACATTATTATATAAAAGAGTTTCTTGAAACTAAAATCTATTATACCACACCATATTGAAAGCGTTTTAGAAATGAGGTATAATAAATTTGCTAACACTTATAAAAAGTGATAGAATCTTATCTTTATGTATATTTAAAGATAGATTACTGTAAAAATAGTAGTAGCTATGCGAAATGACAGATAGAGAGAAGGGATTGAAGCTTAGAAAAGGGGAATAATATGATATTTAAGGCATTCAAGACAAAAAAGCAGAGAAAAAGACAAGTTGAACTACTTTTGACAGTTTTTTTCGATAGTTTTCTGATTGATTTATTTCTTCACTTATTTGGGATTGTTCCCTTTAAGCTGGATAAGATTCTGATTGTGAGCTTGATTATATTTCCCATTATTTCTACAAGTATTTATGCTTATGAAAAGCTATTTGAAAAAGTGTTCGATAAGGATTGAGCAGAAAGTATGGTGTAAATAGCATAAGCCGATGTCCAATAATTTGCTTATAAAGAGATATTTTAGTTTAATTGCAGCGGTGTCCTGGTAGATAAACTAGATTGGCAGGAGTCTGATTGGAGAAAGGAGAGGGGAAAATTGACACCGATTTGAGATAGTTTGTTTAGTTCATTTTTGTCATTTAAATGAACTGTAGTAAAAGAAAGTTAAGAAAAGACAAACTAAGTGTATTTTCTGGAGTAAATGTCTTATTTCAGAAATCGGGATATAGATATAGAGAGGATCAGTATGAATCGGAGTGTTCAAGAACGTAAGTGTCGTTATAGCATTAGGAAACTATCGGTAGGAGCGGTTTCTATGATTGTAGGAGCAGTAGTATTTGGAACGTCTCCCGTCTTAGCTCAGGAAGGGGCAAGTGAGCAACCTCTGGCAAATGAAACTCAACTTTCGGGGGGGGGGGAGCTCAACCCTAACTGATACAGAAAAGAGCCAGCCTTCTGAGGAGGGAGAAAATATAACTCTTCCTGCAGAGCATGTAGAGTCTGTTTCAGAGACTGAACTTTCTGGCAATGAGCAAAAACATGAAGACAAGCAAGAAGAAAAAATTCCAAGAGATTACTATGCACGAGATTTAGAAAATGTCGAAACAGTGATAGAAAAAGATGACTTAGAGACGAATGATTCAAAGGGAAAAAGAGTAGACTTGTCTGATGAATTAGAGAAAGTAAAGGGACTCCAAAATGCAACTGTTCATGTGGAGTTCAAACCGGCTGCTGATGGTCCTAGTTTTTACAATCTCTTTTCTGCTTCCAGTACAACTAAAGTAAATGAATACTTTACAATGGCAATCAATAATGGGACAGCTTTGATAGAGGGACGTGGAGCTGATGGTAGTCAATTTTATGGAAGCTATACAGATGCGCCTTTGAAGATTAGACCAGGCAAGTATAATTCGGTTACTTTTACTGTTGAAAGACCAAGAAAGGATAGTCCAAATGGTCAGGTTCGTCTTTATGTGAATGGTGTATTATCTCGTACGAATAAAAAGTCAGGGAAATTCCTGGCAGACATGCCGGACGTGGATAAACTCCAGTTAGGTGCAACTAATAGAGCAGGAGAATTGAAGTGGGGCTCAGATCTTTCTATTCGTAATCTGACTGTATACAATCGTGCTCTAACTCCAGAGGAAGTCAAAAAACGTAGTCAGTTATTTGATGTGACAGATATTGAGCCGTCACTTCCTGAAGGGGCAGTCTTGACAGAAAAGCAAGAGTTGTTTATGAGTGGTGTCAATGATAAGCCAAATAGTGAAGGAATTAAGAGTTATCGGATTCCAGCTTTGCTACGTACGGATAAAGGAACATTACTGGCAGGAGCAGATCAGCGTCGTCTCCACCATTCTGACTGGGGAGATATTGCTATGGTCGTTAGGAGAAGTGAGGATGGGGGAACTACTTGGCAGCCAACCTTAACCTTGACCAATCTGCGAGACAATCCAGAAGCAAAAGATCCACAGGCACCATCTCCACTTAATATCGATATGGTCTTGGTTCAAGATCCTACCTCAAAGAGAATTTTTTCAATCTACGATATGTTTCCAGAAGGTCGAGCTGTCTTTGGAATGCCAAACAAACCTCAAAAAGCTTATCAACAAGTTGGAGACAAGCACTATCAATTACTATATAAACAAGGGGAAAATCAAGCATATACTGTCCGAGAAAACGGAGAAGTATATGATGCAAATAATCAAAAAACAGATTATCGCGTTGTAGTGGATCCAAAAGAAGAAGCCTACAGAGATAAGGGCGACCTCTATAAAGGAGAAGAGCTTCTTGGGAATATCTACTTTGCTCAATCTGCTAAAAATCCATTTCGTGTAGCCTATACGAGCTATTTGTGGCTTTCCTATAGTGATGATGATGGGAAAACTTGGTCGAAACCAAGAGATATTACACCATCAATTCGCCAAGATTGGATGAAATTTTTAGGAACAGGTCCAGGTACAGGAATTGTGCTTAGAACAGGAGAGCACAAGGGGCGTATCTTAGTTCCTACTTATACCACCAATGCTATCTCCCATCTAAGCGGATCTCAGTCTTCTCGTTTGATTTATTCAGATGACCATGGAGAAACATGGCAGGCTGGTGCTGCTGTTAATGATGATAGGACAGTAGGCAGAAGGAAAATTCATTCCTCAACTATGAATAATAGTCCTGCCCAAAATACAGAGTCAGTTGCTGTGCAGTTAAATAATGGTGATGTGAAACTCTTTATGAGAGGATTAACGGGTGATTTACAGGTTGCCACAAGTAAAGATGGTGGGCAAACTTGGGACAAGGAAATCAAGAGATATAATCAGGTTAAAGATGTTTATGTTCAGATGGCTGCTATTCACACTATGCACGAAGGAAAAGAATACATCATTTTAACCAATTCAGGAGGACCTAAACGGACGAATGGAATGGCTCATTTGGCTCGTGTAGAGGACAACGGAGACTTGACTTGGTTACATCATAGACCAATTCAAAAAGGAGAGTTTGCCTATAATTCGCTCCAAGAATTAGGAAATGGTGAGTATGGTATCTTGTATGAACATACTGAAAAAGGACAAAATGCCTATACCCTATCATTTAGAAAATTTAACTGGGAATTTTTAACAAAAGATCCGGTATATCCAACGAGTGTAACTATCAGGGACGTTCGTAAATTGGAAACAGAAGAAGAGGATGCAGAACAAGGTATCTTAGCTATGCAATTTGATTCTGAGGTACTAGTGAATTCTATTCCGACTTTGACTTTAGCGAATGGACACAAAGCTACCTTCTTGACCCAGGCAGATCAAAAAACTCTACTTTTCACCTTTAATAAAGAAGATGCAGGTCAAGAAATTACAGGTCTACTGGTCGGTAGAATTGACAGTATGCATGATTTACCAGTTACACTAGCTGGTAGTAGAATTCCTGAAGATACGAAAGAAAATCCTGTCGAGACCATGAATACAGTAAGAGAAGATGTATCTGAGGAGATGACAGAAAGGAAGTCAGAGAAGAATCAAGTGTCTATGGAGTCTTCAGACAGAATAGTAGCAAACTCTCCTCTTACTTCTCTTGCTCCTCGTTACCTCCAATCTTATGTAGGAGATGTTACTTTAACTCCTCTTAAAACTGAGACCAAAGTTCCAGTAACGACTGGTTGGAAGCAAGAAAATGGTGCGTGGTATTTTTATACATCTGCTGGTGAAGTGGTGAAAGGCTGGCATCAGGAAGCGGGTAAATGGTACTACTTGAGTTCTACTGGTGCGATGGCAACTGGTTGGGTGAAAGATGGTAACCAATGGTATTACTTGAGTGAGAGTGGAGCAATGTCTACTGGTTGGGTTGAATCCAGCGGTGTGTGGTACTATCTTAATGCTAACGGTTCAATGGCAACTGGTTGGATAAAAGATGGAGACCATTGGTACTATCAGGAATCATCTGGTGCAATGAAGGTAAATCAATGGTTCCAAGTTGGAGACAAATGGTACTATGTTAATGAAAGCGGAAAATTAGCGGTTAATACTATAGTAGATGGTTATAAAGTTAACTCCAATGGGGAGTGGGTCAACTACTAGAACCTTGGATGTTGATGAATAACTGAGACACGTTTTGTCCGTCATAGAGATTAAAAGTTTATTTAGATAGTTTTCGTAGAAATTTCTACTCTAAGAAAAAATCAATTTAGATGAGCTCCTATTGCCGAGTCAATGACTTGCTAGTCGTAAATAAACTGTATATTTCCGACTTACTTAGGACTGGATACTACTAGTCGCAACGTAACAGTTCGCTTTAAGTGTTAAAATGCATATAGCTAGTTATTGGTTATATGCGTTTTTGTTCTTGATTGTTTTATTTCTTGTCTTGGAATATAGGTAAAATTATAGTAAAATAAAATTCTGTAGATCATGTTGGTAGATATACAGGAAGAAGGGTGTATTGTTGACAATACAGCATATAGAATTCAACATGTCCTTATACTCAAAAAATCAAAGAGCAAATTAGGAAGCTAGCCGTAGCCTGCCCAAAACACCGTTTTGAGGTTGTAGATGAAACT
>NZ_VMLJ01000001.1:0-61564 GCF_013276615.1 Streptococcus sp. 1621 | reverse complement strand
ATCATATACCTACGGCAAGACGAAGATGGCCTGGTTTGAAGAGTATGGAACAATCATAACTTATTTGAAGATTTTAAAATATTGTAAGCTATTATATCTGGATAAATAAGTATTAGAAACTAAAGTGAGGTAATATATGTTTGTATATTTAAAAGGTTTAGGAAAATTTCGTAAGTCAAAAGCTTATGGATTGGTGGGATGTCTGGCATTGGTGAGTATGATTGGATTGTCGATTCCTGATTTACCAGTTGTTGGAGGAAGAACAGTGTATGCTGACGTCATTCAAGGTGGCGATGATATAAAAGATGTGGACGTTCATAGTAAATCTGCGGAAGGTGTTGCTATGACTTATACTACTTATGATAGCGGAACAAGTGGAAAACAAACCGCGTCTGGCAGTGGGGTATTTGTTGCACCAAATGTGATGGTAACAGTAGCTCATAACTACTATGATAAAAACCAAGAAGATAAGTCTGCGGTATTACGTGGTGGGGAGTCTGCTCGTAGTTATGTTGTAATGAACTCGGAAAAGGAGAAAAGCAATAAAGTACCTACTTCAGGGGTATCTGAGTCTCTTGAAAAAGACTCTATTCACTTGTATAACGGCAAAGACTTTGGTAAAGACTATAGCAATGATTTAGCAGTAGTGGTAACTAAAAAGCCTGTAGAAGCTATGACAGGGGGAGAAGACTCCCCAAGAGAGTTAAGTGATAAAGAGGTCTCTACGGGTGATAAAATCACTATGGTAGGCTATCCCAATGATTTTTCGACTCCAAATTTAAGTGAAGAAAACAAGAAGAGGTTACAAGATGGCAAGGCTTATTCAGTCTCAACAACTGTGAGCAGTATCAATAAAGAGAGTGGTGCAGTCACTTATCATTCCTCAGCTTTAGGTGGTTTTTCAGGCGCTCCTTTGTTTAATGATAAGGGAGAGGTAGTCGGTATCCACCAACATGGGACAAATACTCCAAACGCTCAAGAAAGTGAGCGTAGTGGTGGTGGTACTATTTTTACGGACAAGCACAGAGCTTGGATTCGTTCTATGATTGACCAATATGGGATAACAGGTTGGTTTGTAGATGGTTCAACTCGTTACTACTATGACGAAAATCACAGAGCTTTAAAAGATGTAGAGTCTGAAATTGACGGTGCTGTTTATCACTTTGATGAAAAAGGTCGAGCGACTTTAGTAAAAGGTGAAGAAAAAGGTCGCGTTTTACTTCGAGTGGAAGATACTAAAGGAACTCCTTTGATTTCAGATAAGGTTGTTCAGGAAGGTCCTGTTGGAAGTGGCTTGAATTTTCATTTAAGACAAAATTCGGACTTCAAACAGTTAATAGCAACTTCCCCAACAGCTAAAGTTGTATCTTACAATGGAGTTTCTGTCAACAAATTAGCAAGTGATACTAGTTGGTCTGATGAGTATGTCAGTAAGTTAGCTTTAGGTAATACAATTATAAAAGCTGTTGTTGACTCAGTAAATCCTTCATCTACTTCGTCTTCTGATTTCGCAAGAACTGAAGTTGGTAAGGTTGATTTGAGTGGTAAGTCCAACTTACCTGTGCCTAGTAAAGAGGTATTACAAGCTCCGAATGGTTCAGAAAACTTCTATGCTACAACGCATATTCAAACGCCAGATGGGTCGGGGTCAGGTACTTTAATTGCACCAAATTTGGTGCTAACAGTAGCTCATAATTTCTTAACAGTTAAAGGTTCTGAGGTCGTTACGAAATCTGGTCGCACCAATACAGTGTATAAAGTAACTTTACCAAACGGTGATTCTATGAACTTTTCAGATGATGATATTGTTTATTGGAATAAGAAAGATTCAGTATTTGGATTTAAAAATGACTTAGCTTTGGTTCGGTTGAAAGAAAAGTTCAAAGCGGTATCTCCTGTAGAGGTGGTATCTGAGTCAACTTCTGTTGCTAAAGGTGAAAAAGTGTCGGTTTATGGTTTCCCGGACGGTCGTTTATCTCCTGTTTTAGACAGTGAGGTTGTAGGTACTACTGATTTTGGCTCAGGTATTGAGGGTATCAGTTATGAAGGGACAAAACCCGGAGCGTCTGGTGGCGGTCTTTATAATGACAAAGGCGCTTTAATCGGAGTTCACCAAAACGGTGTTGTAGGAAGCCGCAGTGGTGGGTTAGTCTTATCAAAAGAGCAGCTGGATTGGGTTCGTTCCTATATTGAGGGTCAACCAAAAGATCCTGTTTATGTAAAAGATGAAGTTTTGGTGGATGAGAAGGATAAGGATAAACTTCCTTCAACTCCAAAAGACGAAAAACCAAGTACATCAAACTTGGAGTCTGACAAAGATAAAACAAGTACCTCTTTTAAACCGCAAGAGGAGCCGAAAACAGAGGTTATTACCACTTACGAAGGTGATAGTACCCTTGAGGTTGGAAAAGAGCGTACAGAGGATACTAAGGGTGAAAAAGAAGGTGTTCCACTTATTTATCGAGTAGTGTATAAAGGAACTCAACCAAAGGTAGAAAAAGAATCGATTGCTTTTGATACTCTTTACCAAGGAGATGAAACAAAAGAGCTTGGTTTCCGTTCAATTGTAGAGGGTAAAGAAGGTCTAGTTACTCGCACTACAACTTACCAAGTAGATAAGTATACAGGAGCGATATTCTCTAAGATTTTTGAGGAGAAAGTAGCACCTCAGTCTCAAGTCATTACATTAGGTATTAAGCAAAATAGCAGTACAAAAGAAGTTCCAATTACAGAACGTTTTGAAGATTCCACAGAATTAGAGAAAGGGAAAACGGAGGTTCTTTCTGAAGGTTCTGTAGGTAAAGAAGTCACTACGGTTACTTATAAGGTCTTACCTGACGGAAAGGTTGTTGAAAATTCTCGTACAGTCGAGGTTACACCTATGAGAGAGCGTGTGGTTCGTAAGGGTGTGAAGGAAGTGGTATCTCCAGATAAAGTAGAGTCTCTAGTTCCAAAAGATGCGCCGACTAGAGAAGAGTTGCCTGTGTTTAGTGAGGGATTTTCAGAATCAGAGGTTTTAGTATCAGGAGAAAAAACACAAGGAGACCTTGGGAAGTCTATAGTATCTTCAAAAGAACTAGTCCCTGAAAGAGTGAAAGTTCCAGACTTTGTGGCTAAAGTTACAGGTGGAGAAAAATTGACAGTAGAAGGGCACCGAGATGAGAGTAAAATAAATACTCCATCAAAACAGGAAAGATTATCTAGCCCAGAAACCACTGCTCAATTCACAACGAACGGGACAGGTTCTTCATCGTTAACAGCTGTTTTTGGCGTTGAAGCGGATAACAGGTCACTTTCTACTGTTGAACATTCTGTTATTACATATAATCAACAAAGAGGATGGCATAAGATAAATAATCAGTGGTATTTTAGAAATTCCGATGGGAAAGAACGGACAGGTTGGATGAAAGAAAATGATGTATGGTATTATTTTGATACGAATGGAACCATGCAAACTGGTTGGCTAGAGGATACAGACGGTAATTGGTATTATCTCAATGATAATGGTAGGATGGAGATAGGCTGGTTCCAAGATTCAAGTGGCGCGTGGTACTACTTAGGATCATCTGGTCGCATGGAATCCAATACATGGATTTATTATAAAGGAAAGTGGTACTATATTGATGCTTTGGGTAAACTACTTTTCAATTCGGTAACACCAGACGGCTATAGAGTGAACGAGTATGGGGAATGGATCAACTGAACTTGCTTTATGGCATATTGACGAGAAAGCTAGGAGTATAAAAACACTAGAATTCATAGTCTAGGAAGTGGTAAGAGTTCTCTAAAACGGTTGATTTTGTAATCTTTTTTGTAAAATAGAGTCTTTAATAAATAATATGAGCAAGATATATCTCTTTGCAAGTGATTAGGGTCAATAGTTTTTAACTTTCTCACTTCTTTTCCGAATAAATAGATAGAACCATAGAATCTAGCAAAATTAGATTTAAAACTATGGTATAATAGAAGGAGGAAAAGGATGATTCTAAGACATCCGGGCATTAGCCCGACCAATGACTTGGTTGCTAAGAAAATTTTCAGCAACCCAGAAATCACTTGTCAATTTATTCGCGATATGCTGGACTTGCCAGCCAAAAATGTAACCATTTTAGAGGGAAGCAATATTCACGTTTTGCCTTCCCTACCCTACTCGGCACAGGATTTCTATACCAGTATAGACGTCTTGGCAGAGTTAGACAATGGGACACAAGTTATTATTGAGATTCAGGTACATCATCAGAATTTTTTCATCAATCGCCTGTGGGCTTACTTGTGTAGTCAGGTCAATCAAAATCTCGAAAAAATTCGTCAACGAGAAGGTGATACCCACCAGAGTTACAAGCATATCGCACCAGTATACGCTATCGCTATCGTGGACAGTAATTATTTTCAAGATGACTTAGCTTTTCATAGCTTTAGCATGCGCGAGGATACGACAGGTGAGGTCTTAACCATCACAAATAACGGTCAAGCAAACCATCTAGTCAAGATGGCATTCTTGGAATTAAAAAAATACAGAGAAACCAGCAAAGATAGCATTCGCAAACCGTGGTTGGAGTTTTTTGGGAACAAACCCTTTACCCAGCGCCCCGAGCGAGCCATCAGCCAAGCAGATCAACTGCTGGACTACAAGAGCTGGTCCGAGGAGGACAGGAAAATGTTTAGTCAACTACGTATGCGAGAAGAACAAGCCTTGTTAGCACAGGACTATGCCTTGGAACAAGCTGAAGAAAAAGGGTTGGAGAGAGGTCGGGCAGAAGGACTTGAACGTGGAAAACTTTTTGCCTTTCTGGATATGGTTCGCCAAGGACTTCTGACTTCCGAGGTTGCCAGTCAGCAGTTGGGTATGTCAGTATCTGAGTTTGAGGCGTTGTTGTAAGATCAGCAATAATAGACAAGAAAACCATCTGGTTAAGATGGCATTCTTGGAATTAAAAAACTCTAGGCACAAAATCTTAAAAAATACAAACACGCATAGTATCAGGGGATTAAGAAAACTTGATACTATGCGTTTTATAGTGCATTGAATCTATATTAGGACACTACACTTCTTAAATCATTATTAGAAATTGGTTTGAATTTGCCAATCAATTTGCTCAATTTTCATATTATACTGTTATATCACAAGATTATTTCCTTCATTTTCTCCTAAAATTGACTTTCTTGTTTCTTATCTTGTCCACTCGAAACAGGTCTTGCAAGAAACCTACTTATTTTTGAAAGTACTTTTAATGTAGTTGATATAGTTAAAAAGATTTGAAACTAAATTCCAAATTAGAAAAAGACTTGAAATACTAAAAAAAAAAAGTATACTCTAATTGAAAACGGTAACAAAACTAATTTAGAGTATTTCTCTCTTAAAAGTTCTTGGTGAAACGAGATGTAGAAAGGAGATTTAGCCAAAGAGTCTATTAGTGCTAGAATAATAGATTAGAATTATTTTAGAAAAACGAAGTGACCAACTTATAAATTCAAGTCCCCAAATAGATTCATACTAGTATCTTTTGCAAAAAATAAAGGGCGACTTCCTTCATGAATATCAATTTCATCTATAAGGAAGGTAGCTAATTGAACTAACTTATTTATTCTGTTTGTCGCTAGAAAAATCAGACCTCCTTGTGAAGATTGAGGAGATACTTAATGAAAATCAAAGAAGAAACTAGCAAGCTAGTAGCAGATTGCCCAAAACACCGCTTTGAGGTTGTAGATAAGACTGACCTATATAATCCAAGGTGAAGCGACTGTGGTTTGAAGAGATTTTCAAAGAGTATAGGCTAGAGAGTAGTGTTTTTATGTCCTTCTAGTAGAAAATGCTAGACAGAAGAATGGGGAACTTGGATAGGAAAAATAGATTGAGAAAGGAGGTTAAAAAGAGATGATTATTACAAAAATTAGCCGTTTAGGAACTTATGTGGGAGTAAATCCACATTTTGCAACATTGATAGATTTTCTAGAAAAAACAGGACTAGAAAATTTAACAGAAGGTCCGATTGCTATCGATGGTAATCGATTGTTTGGGAATTGCTTTACTTATCTAGCAGATGGTCAAGCAGGGGCTTTCTTTGAAACACACCAAAAATATTTGGATATTCATTTAGTTTTGGAAAACGAAGAAGCCATGGCTGTTACGTCGCTGGAAAATGTAAGCGTTACCCAAGAGTATGATGAAGAGAAGGATATTGAATTATACACAGGGAAAGTGGAACAGTTGGTTCATTTGAGAGCTGGCGAATGTCTCATCACTTTTCCAGAAGATTTACATCAACCCAAGGTTCGTATAAATGATGAACCTGTGAAAAAAGTTGTCTTTAAAGTTGCGATTTCTTAATGTAGAAAGGGAAGAACCATGAAAAAAATGAGAAAGTTTTTATGTCTAGCCGGAATTGCGCTAGCAGCCGTTGCCTTGGTAGCTTGTTCAGGAAAGAAAGAAAATACAGCTGACACTGAACCACCGACAGAATTATCTGGTGAGATTACAATGTGGCACTCCTTTACTCAAGGACCGCGTTTAGAAAGTATTCAAAAATCAGCAGATGCTTTCATGCAAAAGCATCCGAAAACGAAAATTAAGATTGAAACATTCTCTTGGAATGACTTCTATACTAAATGGACTACAGGTTTAGCAAATGGGAATGTGCCAGATATCAGTACAGCTCTTCCTAACCAAGTAATGGAAATGGTCAACTCAGATGCTTTGGTTCCGCTAAATGATTCTATCAAGCGTATTGGACAGGATAAATTTAACGAAACTGCCTTAAATGAAGCAAAAATCGGAGATGATTACTACTCTGTTCCTCTTTATTCACATGCACAAGTTATGTGGGTTAGAACTGATTTGTTAAAAGAACATAACATTGAGGTTCCTAAAACTTGGGATCAACTCTATGAAGCTTCTAAAAAATTGAAAGAAGCTGGAGTTTATGGATTGTCTGTTCCGTTCGGAACAAATGACTTAATGGCAACACGTTTCTTGAACTTCTACGTACGTAGTGGTGGAGGAAGCCTCTTAACAAAAGATCTTAAAGCAGATTTGACAAGTCAACTTGCTCAAGATGGTATTAAATACTGGGTTAAAATGTATAAAGAAATTTCACCTCAAGATTCTTTGAACTTTAATGTCCTTCAACAAGCTACCTTGTTCTATCAAGGAAAAACAGCATTTGACTTTAACTCTGGCTTCCATATTGGAGGAATCAATGCCAACAGTCCTCAATTGATTGATTCGATTGATGCTTATCCTATTCCAAAAATCAAAGAGTCTGATAGAGATCAAGGAATTGAAACCTCAAACATTCCAATGGTTGTTTGGAAAAATTCAAAATATCCAGAAGTTGCTAAAGCATTCTTAGAATCACTTTATAATGAAGAAGACTACGTTAAATTCCTTGATTCAACTCCAGTAGGTATGTTGCCAACTATTAAGGGGATTAGCGATTCTGCAGCCTATAAAGAAAATGAAACTCGTAAGAAATTTAAACATGCTGAAGAAGTGATTACTGAAGCTGTTAAAAAAGGTACTGCTATTGGTTATGAAAATGGACCAAGTGTACAAGCTGGTATGTTGACTAACCAACACATTATTGAACAGATGTTCCAAGATATCATTACAAATGGAACAGATCCTATGAAAGCAGCAAAAGAAGCAGAAAAACAATTAAACGATTTATTTGAGGCTGTTCAGTAGGTGTAAAAGACTAGAAAATAGGTGGGCTAGTGAGCTGAAAAGCCCTAGCCCAATCTTGTAAAAGAAGGGAGAAGGAGAATGGTTAAAGAACGTAATTTAACTCGCTGGATATTTGTTTTGCCAGCTATGATTATCGTAGGATTACTCTTTGTTTATCCGTTTTTCTCGAGTATTTTTTATAGCTTTACCAATAAGCATTTGATTATGCCCAATTACAAATTTGTTGGTTTAGCTAACTATAAAGCTGTGCTATCAGATCCCAACTTCTTTAATGCGTTCTTTAATTCAATTAAGTGGACCGTTTTCTCATTAGTTGGTCAAGTTTTAGTAGGGTTTGTATTGGCTTTAGCTCTTCACAGAGTACGCCACTTCAAGAAATTATATAGGACCTTATTGATTGTTCCTTGGGCATTTCCTACCATCGTTATTGCCTTTTCTTGGCAGTGGATTCTAAACGGGGTTTATGGCTACTTACCTAATCTAATCGTAAAATTAGGTTTAATGGAACATACACCTGCATTTTTGACAGATAGTACATGGGCATTCCTATGTTTGGTGTTTATCAACATTTGGTTTGGAGCGCCGATGATTATGGTTAATGTACTTTCAGCTTTGCAAACAGTACCAGAAGAACAATTTGAGGCTGCTAAGATAGATGGTGCTTCAAGTTGGCAGGTGTTCAAGTTTATCGTCTTTCCACATATTAAAGTGGTTGTAGGACTTCTAGTTGTTTTGAGAACTGTATGGATCTTTAATAACTTTGACATTATCTACCTAATTACAGGTGGTGGACCAGCCAATGCTACAACGACGCTTCCAATTTTTGCCTACAACCTAGGTTGGGGAACTAAATTGTTGGGTCGTGCTTCAGCAGTTACAGTATTGCTCTTTATCTTCTTGGTGGCGATTTGCTTTATCTACTTTGCTATCATCAGTAAGTGGGAAAAGGAGGGTAGAAAATAATGAAGAAGAAATCCGGTATTTATTTAGATGTTCTCTCACATGTACTCTTGATTGGTGCGACTATTGTTGCAATTTTCCCATTGGTATGGATTATCATATCTTCTGTCAAGGGTAAAGGGGAATTAACTCAGTATCCAACACGATTTTGGCCTGAACAATTTACATTAGATTATTTCACTCATGTTATCAACGATTTGCACTTTATTGATAACATTCGAAACAGTTTAATCATTGCCTTAGCTACAACCGTTATTGCGATTATTATTTCTGCTATGGCAGCCTATGGTATTGTTCGATTCTTCCCTAAATTGGGAGCAATCATGTCAAGATTACTCGTCATTACCTACATTTTCCCACCAATTCTGTTAGCAATTCCCTATTCAATTGCCATTGCTAAAGTTGGGTTAACAAATAGTTTATTTGGCTTGATGATGGTTTATCTATCTTTTAGTGTTCCATATGCAGTTTGGCTCTTAGTTGGATTTTTCCAAACAGTTCCAATTGGAATTGAAGAAGCAGCTCGAATTGATGGTGCAAATAAATTTGTTACGTTTTATAAAGTTGTGCTACCGATTGTAGCACCAGGTATTGTAGCAACAGCTATTTATACATTTATCAATGCTTGGAATGAATTCCTGTATGCTTTGATTTTGATTAACAATACAGGAAAGATGACAGTAGCAGTAGCCCTTCGTTCACTTAATGGTTCAGAAATCTTAGACTGGGGAGATATGATGGCAGCATCTGTTATTGTAGTTCTTCCATCAATCATTTTCTTCTCTATCATCCAAAATAAAATTGCAAGTGGATTATCAGAGGGATCTGTGAAGTAATACTCAATGAAAATCAAAGAGCAAACTAGGAAACTAGCCGCAGGCCGCTCAAAGTACAGCTTTAAGGTTGCAGATAAAACTGACGAAGTCAGCTCAAAACATGTTTTTGAGGTTGTAGATGAAGCTGACGAAGTCAGTAACCATACGCACAGTGAGGCGACGTTGACGAGGTTTGAAGAGATTTTCGAAGAGTATAAGTTAAAATTAGAAAGTTTATTCAATAATAAAGGAGAAAAAACATGGTTAAATACGGTGTTGTTGGAACAGGATATTTTGGAGCTGAATTGGCTCGCTATATGCAAAAGAATGATGGAGCAGAGATTACTCTTCTCTATGATCCAGATAATGCAGAGGCAATTGCAGAAGAATTGGGAGCAAAAGTAGCAAGTTCCTTAGATGAGTTGGTTTCTAGCGATGAAGTAGATTGTGTTATCGTCGCAACTCCAAATAATCTTCATAAGGAACCGGTTATTAAGGCTGCACAACATGGTAAAAATGTTTTCTGTGAAAAACCAATTGCGCTTTCTTATCAAGATTGTCGCGAGATGGTAGATGCATGCAAAGAAAACAATGTAACCTTTATGGCAGGACATATTATGAACTTCTTTAATGGTGTCCATCATGCAAAAGAACTCATTAATCAAGGAGTCATCGGAGACGTTCTATATTGTCACACAGCTCGTAATGGTTGGGAAGAACAACAACCGTCAGTATCATGGAAAAAAATTCGTGAAAAATCAGGTGGTCACTTGTATCACCACATCCATGAGTTGGATTGTGTTCAATTCCTTATGGGTGGCATGCCTGAAACTGTAACCATGACAGGTGGAAATGTGGCCCATGAAGGTGAACATTTCGGTGATGAAGATGATATGATTTTTGTCAATATGGAATTTTCTAATAAGCGATTTGCTTTGTTAGAATGGGGTTCAGCTTATCGTTGGGGTGAACATTATGTCTTAATCCAAGGAACCAAAGGTGCTATCCGCTTAGACTTATTCAACTGTAAAGGAACTCTTAAGCTAGATGGACAAGAAAGTTATTTCTTGATTCATGAATCACAAGAAGAAGATGATGATCGTACTCGTATCTATCATAGTACAGAGATGGACGGAGCAATTGCTTATGGTAAACCAGGTAAACGTACTCCATTATGGCTATCATCTGTGATTGATAAAGAAATGCGCTATCTGCATGAGATTATGCAAGGAGCTCCAGTATCAGAAGAATTTGCAAAACTTTTGACAGGTGAAGCTGCACTAGAAGCAATTGCCACTGCAGATGCTTGTACCCAGTCTATGTTTGAAGATCGCAAAGTAAAATTGTCAGAAATTGTAAACTAAATTTTGGTATTCTCCTATTATAGGTTGACTTGCTCCTCTGAAAGTACTTTTAGAGGAGCTGTTTGACTTGGCTAGTTTTTGAAACTGAAATCTATTATACTACAAACTCTTGAAAGCGTTTTATTTTTAAGGTATAATAATCTCATAGAAACAAAGAAAAAAGGAAAAGGAGGAAAGAGGATGCCACAGATTAGCAAAGAAGCTTTGATTGAGCAAATCAAAGATGGAATCATCGTTTCTTGTCAGGCTCTTCCTCATGAACCGCTTTATACAGAAGCGGGAGGGGTGATTCCCTTGCTGGTCAAAGCGGCTGAGCAAGGTGGAGCAGTCGGTATCCGAGCCAATAGTGTTCGCGATATTAAGGAAATCAAGGAAGTCACCAAACTTCCGATTATTGGGATAATCAAACGAGATTATCCGCCACAAGAACCCTTCATCACGGCTACCATGAAAGAAGTTGATGAATTGGCAGAACTGGACATCGAGGTGATTGCTCTGGATTGTACCAAGCGTGAACGCTACGATGGTTTGGAAATTCAAGAGTTCATTCGTCAGGTTAAGGAGAAATATCCTAACCAGCTCTTGATGGCTGATACTAGTATCTTCGAAGAAGGACTAGCAGCTGTAGAAGCAGGAATTGACTTTGTCGGAACAACCTTGTCAGGATACACCTCCTACAGTCCAAAAGTAGACGGTCCAGATTTTGAACTCATCAAAAAACTCTGCGATGCAGGTGTAGATGTCATTGCAGAAGGAAAAATTCATACACCAGAACAAGCCAAACAAATCCTTGAATATGGAGTGCGAGGCATCGTTGTTGGTGGCGCCATTACTAGACCAAAAGAGATTACAGAACGCTTCGTTGCTGGTCTCAAATAACACAATCTTAAAAAAGAGGAGAGTGGTGGATGAGTAGGATGAAATGAAATCGCATACAAGAAATAAAGAACTTATTATCCAAGTTGGATACGCTTATTACATAGGAGAATACAAATGAAATTTAGAAAATTAGCTTGTACAGTACTTGCGAGTGCTGCGGTTCTTGGTCTTGCTGCTTGTGGCAATTCTGGCGGAAGTAAAGATGCTGGCAAATCAGGTGGTGACAGTGCCAAAACAGAAATCACTTGGTGGGCATTCCCAGTATTTACCCAAGAAAAAACTGGTGACGGTGTTGGAACTTATGAAAAATCAATCATCGAAGCTTTTGAAAAAGCAAACCCAGATGTAAAAGTGAAATTGGAAACCATCGACTTCAAGTCAGGTCCTGAAAAAATCACAACAGCTATCGAAGCTGGAACAGCTCCAGACGTACTCTTTGATGCACCAGGACGTATCATCCAATACGGTAAAAACGGTAAATTGGCTGAGTTGAACGACCTTTTCACAGATGAATTTGTTAAAGATGTCAATAACGAAAACATCGTACAAGCAAGTAAAGCTGGAGACAAGGCTTACATGTATCCAATTAGTTCTGCCCCATTCTACATGGCAATGAACAAGAAAATGTTAGAAGATGCTGGAGTGGCAAACCTTGTAAAAGAAGGTTGGACAACTGATGATTTTGAAAAAGTATTGAAAGCACTCAAAGACAAGGGTTACACACCAGGTTCATTGTTCAGTTCTGGTCAAGGGGGAGACCAAGGAACACGTGCCTTTATCTCTAACCTTTATAGCGGTTCTGTAACAGATGAAAAAGTTAGCAAATATACAACTGATGATCCTAAATTCGTCAAAGGTCTTGAAAAAGCAACTAGCTGGATTAAAGACAATTTGCTCAATAATGGTTCACAATTTGACGGTGGAGCAGATATCCAAAACTTTGCCAACGGTCAAACATCTTACACAATCCTTTGGGCACCAGCTCAAAATGGTATCCAAGCTAAACTTTTAGAAGCAAGTAAGGTAGAAGTGGTAGAAGTACCATTCCCATCAGACGAAGGTAAGCCAGCTCTTGAATACCTTGTAAACGGATTTGCAGTATTCAACAACAAAGACGACAAGAAAGTCGCTGCATCTAAGAAATTCATCCAATTTATCGCAGATGACAAAGAATGGGGTCCAAAAGACGTTGTTCGTACAGGTGCCTTCCCAGTCCGTACATCATTTGGCAAACTTTATGATGACAAACGTATGGAAACAATCAGCAGCTGGACTCAATACTACTCACCATACTACAACACTATTGATGGATTTGCTGAAATGAGAACACTTTGGTTCCCAATGTTGCAATCTGTATCAAATGGTGACGAAAAACCAGCGGACGCTTTGAAAGCCTTCACTGAAAAAGCGAACGAAACAATCAAAAAAGCTATGAAACAATAGTCCTTAGTTATTCTATAAAAAGTAGTTTTTTTAAAGAACCTAAGAGTGTATACCCCCTTTTCCCTCTACACAGATAGTGTAAGAAAAGGGGGACTTTTGTTTAAAATGTAAGGAACTGTCACGAAATTAAAATGAAGTTCTTACATAAGCGAATCATAAAAAATTTCATTTTGATTTTAAAACAGTTCAAGAAAGTCAAAAAATTATTCTATTTGAAAGAGAGGTGCCGACTGTGAAAGTCAATAAAATCCGTATGAGGGAAACAGTGATTTCCTATGCTTTCCTAGCACCAGTGTTGTTCTTCTTTATTATCTTTGTTTTAGTACCAATGATTATGGGCTTCATCACAAGTTTCTTTAACTACTCTATGACTAGTTTTGAATTTGTGGGCTTAGATAACTATGTCCGTATGTTTAAAGATCCTGTCTTTACAAAATCTCTGATTAACACAGTTATTTTGGTTGTTGGCTCTGTACCGATTGTTGTTCTCTTCTCGCTCTTTGTAGCGTCACAGACCTACCATCAAAATGCTATTGCTAGATCTTTCTACCGTTTTGTCTTCTTCCTTCCAGTTGTAACAGGTAGTGTTGCCGTAACAGTTGTTTGGAAATGGATTTATGATCCGCTATCAGGTATCTTAAACTTTGTTTTGAAATCTAGTCATATCATTACTCAAAATATTTCATGGCTGGGCGACAAGCACTGGGCATTGCTGGCGATTATGATTATCCTCTTGACAACGTCTGTTGGTCAACCGATTATCCTCTACATCGCAGCTATGGGGAATATTGACAATTCATTGGTTGAAGCAGCTCGTGTTGACGGTGCAACTGAATTTCAAGTTTTCTGGAAGATTAAATGGCCAAGCCTTCTTCCAACAACTCTTTATATCGCAATCATCACGACAATCAACTCCTTCCAAGTTTTCGCCTTGATTCAATTGTTGACATCTGGTGGGCCAAACTACTCTACAAGTACCTTGATGTACTACCTGTACGAAAAAGCCTTCCAATTGACAGAATATGGTTATGCAAACACAATTGGTGTCTTCTTGGCAGTCATGATTGCGATCGTAAGTTTTGTTCAATTTAAGGCGCTCGGAAACGACGTAGAATACTAAAGAAAGGAGACAGCTATGCAATCTACAGAAAAAAAACCATTAACAGCCTTTACTGTTATTTCAACAATCATTTTGCTCTTGTTGACTGTGCTGTTCATCTTTCCATTCTACTGGATTTTGACAGGGGCATTCAAATCACAACCTGATACAATCGTTATTCCTCCTCAGTGGTTCCCTAAAATGCCAACCATGGAAAACTTCCAACAACTCATGGTGCAGAACCCTGCCTTGCAGTGGATGTGGAACTCTGTGTTTATCTCGCTGGTAACCATGTTCTTAGTCTGTGCAACCTCATCTCTAGCAGGTTATGTATTGGCTAAAAAACGTTTCTATGGTCAACGCATTCTATTTGCTATCTTTATCGCTGCCATGGCGCTTCCAAAACAAGTTGTCCTTGTACCATTGGTACGTATCGTCAACTTCATGGGGATTCATGACACTCTTTGGGCAGTTATCTTGCCTTTGATTGGATGGCCATTTGGGGTCTTCCTCATGAAACAATTCAGTGAAAATATCCCTACAGAGTTGCTTGAATCAGCTAAAATCGATGGTTGTGGTGAGATTCGTACTTTCTGGAGCGTAGCCTTCCCAATTGTAAAACCAGGGTTTGCGGCTCTTGCAATCTTCACCTTCATCAATACTTGGAATGACTACTTCATGCAATTGGTTATGTTGACTTCACGTAACAATTTGACTATTTCACTTGGGGTTGCGACCATGCAGGCTGAAATGGCAACCAACTATGGTTTGATTATGGCAGGAGCTGCCCTTGCAGCCGTGCCAATCGTAACAGTCTTCCTTGTCTTCCAAAAATCCTTCACACAGGGTATTACTATGGGAGCGGTCAAAGGATAATACTCTGCGAAAATCGAATTCAAACTACGTCAGCGTCACCTTGCCATACTTAAGTATTGCCTGCGGTTAGCTTCCTAGTTTGTTCTTCAATTTTCATCGAGTATAAGAGAATATAGAGTTATAAGTGTCTACAAAATGGAGGGTATGCAGTTACTTTATGAAGTTTTGTCAGACACTTATCAACTTAAGAATGGTTTTAGTTAACTATCAGAAACGAAGGAAAGAGTATGATTTTTGACGATTTGAAAAATATTAGCTTCTATAAAGGGATTCATCCCAATCTTGACAAGGCAATTGATTATCTTTATGAACATCGTAAAGATTCATTCGAGTTAGGAAAATATGATATTGATGGTGACAAGGTCTTTCTAGTTGTTCAAGAAAATGTCCTAAATAAAGCTGAAAATGACCAGTTTGAACATCACAAGAACTATGCAGACTTGCATTTGCTGGTAGAAGGACATGAATATTCGAGCTACGGTTCACGTATCAAAGATGAAGCAGTAGCATTTGACGAAGCAAGTGACATTGGTTTTGTCCATTGTCATGAACACTACCCACTCTTGTTGGGTTATCACAATTTTGCGATTTTCTTCCCAGGAGAGCCACATCAACCAAATGGTTATGCAGGTATGGAAGATCAAGTTCGCAAGTATTTGTTTAAAATTTTAATTGATTAGAATGATCAGCAGAGATAGCTGATGACTATCTTATTAAGCACTTTTGAAAATTGAGTTTAAGAGTTGAATCTTATCACTTGCTAAATCGGAATGATTTAGCAAGTGATATAAATTAAATTATAGGGGGAGCAAACATGTCACAAAAAGGAAGAAGTCTCATCAAGGCTGCATTTGATACAGATAATTTTCTAATGCGAATTAGTGAGAAGGTTTTAGATATTGTAACAGTCAATCTTCTCTTTGTAGTAACTTGTTTGCCAATCGTAACGATTGGAGTGGCTAAAATCAGCCTCTACGAGACCATGTTCGAAGTTAAGAAGAGCAGACGTGTTCCAGTTTTTAGAACCTATCTAAGAGTTTTCAGGCAAAATCTGAAACTAGGTTTTCAGTTGGGGATGTTAGAATTAGGAATTGTATTTCTAACTCTTTCAGATCTATATCTTTTCTGGGGTCAAACAGCTCTGCCCTTCCAATTGCTGAAAGCTATTTGTCTAGGCATTTTGATTTTCCTTACCATTGTGATGTTGGCTAGTTACCCTATTGCGGCACGTTATGACCTATCTTGGAAAGAAATTCTTCAAAAAGGATTGATGTTGGCTAGTTTTAATGCTCCTTGGTTTATCTTGATGATCGTAATTATCTTTTTGATTTTGATGATTCTATATCTATCAGCCTTTACCCTTCTATTGGGAGGATCAGCTTTTATTCTCTTTGGTTTTGGACTTCTTACTTTTTTACAAGTGGGAGTGATGGAAAAGCTATTTGCTAAGTATGAGTAAGGGGTGCAATTATTTCTGAAACTACTTTCAAACGCTCCAAACGCTATTCTATAAGCGAGAAACTAAAATCTAAGTGTCTATAAGATATTGAAAGCCTTTTCGGTAAAGTGTATACTAAAGAAGTAAAGAAAGAATCTGCTTTAGCAGAAAATAAAAATAATAGGAGAAAATCTATGTCAGATTTGAAAAAATATGAAGGTGTCATTCCAGCCTTCTACGCATGTTATGATGATCAAGGAGAAGTAAGTCCAGAGCGTACGCGTGCCTTGGTTCAATACTTCATTGATAAAGGTGTTCAAGGTCTTTATGTCAATGGTTCTTCTGGTGAATGTATCTACCAAAGCGTTGAAGACCGCAAGTTGATTTTGGAAGAAGTCATGGCAGTTGCCAAAGGTAAATTGACCATTATTGCCCATGTTGCTTGCAATAATACTAAAGATAGTATGGAACTTGCTCGCCATGCTGAAAGCTTGGGAGTAGATGCTATTGCAACGATTCCACCAATTTATTTCCGCTTGCCAGAATACTCAGTTGCTAAATACTGGAATGACATTAGTGCTGCAGCACCAAACACAGACTATGTCATCTACAACATTCCTCAATTGGCAGGGGTTGCTTTGACTCCAAGCCTTTACACAGAAATGTTGAAAAATCCTCGTGTTATCGGTGTGAAGAACTCTTCTATGCCAGTTCAAGATATCCAAACCTTTGTGAGCCTTGGTGGGGAAGACCATATCGTCTTTAACGGTCCAGATGAACAGTTCCTAGGTGGTCGCCTCATGGGTGCCAAAGCTGGTATCGGTGGTACATATGGTGCTATGCCAGAACTCTTCTTGAAACTCAACCAATTGATTGCTGACAAAGATTTGGAAACAGCGCGCGAATTGCAATATGCTATCAATGCAATCATTGGCAAATTGACTGCTGCACATGGAAATATGTACGGTGTCATCAAAGAGGTCTTGAAGCTCAATGAAGGACTGAACATTGGTTCTGTTCGTTCACCATTGACACCAGTGACTGAAGAAGATCGTCCAGTTGTAGAAGCAGCTGCAGCCTTGATTCGCGAAACCAAGGAGCGCTTCCTCTAATCCATAAGGAGGTATTTATGACACACTACGTTGCAATTGATATTGGTGGAACCAACATCAAATATGGTTTAATCGACCAAGAAGGCCAACTTGTTGAATCACATGAAATGCCAACAGAGGCGCATAAGGGTGGACCTCATATCTTACAAAAAACCAAAGATATTGTAGCTAGCTATTTAGAAAAAGGCCCAGTAGCAGGTGTTGCCATTTCTTCTGCAGGAATGGTGGATCCAGATAAGGGTGAGATTTTCTATGCTGGGCCTCAGATTCCAAATTATGCAGGAACCCAGTTCAAGAAGGAAATCGAGACTAGCTTTACTATTCCTTGTGAAATTGAGAATGACGTCAACTGTGCAGGTCTGGCTGAAGCGGTATCTGGTTCAGGCAAGGGAGCGAGTGTCACCCTTTGCTTGACCATTGGAACAGGTATTGGTGGTTGCTTGATTATGGATGGGAAAGTCTTCCATGGATTTAGCAATTCAGCCTGTGAAGTTGGTTATATGCATATGCAGGATGGAGCTTTCCAAGACTTAGCCTCTACGACAGCCTTGGTGGAGTATGTAGCAGCAGCTCATGGAGATCCAGTTGACCAGTGGAATGGTCGTCGTATCTTTAAGGAAGCTACGGAAGGCAATAAACTCTGCATGGCTGGTATTGACCGTATGGTTGACTATCTAGGAAAAGGTCTGGCAAATATTTGCTACGTTGCCAATCCAGAGGTGGTCATTCTCGGTGGCGGTATCATGGGGCAAGAAGCTATTCTCAAGCCTAAAATTCGAAAAGCTTTGAAAGATGCTTTGGTACCAAGTTTAGCAGAAAAAACACGATTAGAATTTGCTCATCACCAAAATACAGCAGGGATGCTTGGTGCATATTATCATTTTAAGACAAAACAATCCTAGTTTGGCTCAGCCAAACTAGGATTTTCTAATCAAGTTCCCTTGACTTTCTTTATAATTATGAGATAATAAATAAAATATATAAAGGAGTTATATAAAATGGCTATAGCGAATTCAAATAAAATTGTGACCTTCCAAGCTAATAGAGAATTGGTAAATGATGCCATGGAAGTGTTAAAAGAACAAAATCTCTCTCTTTCATCGGCACTCAGATTATTTTTAAAGAATGTTGCCGTAACAAATGAAGTAGATTTACTTAGTGAAGAGGAATTAGAGAAGGAGTATTTGTTTAGGCAATTGCAAGCAGAAGTTCAAGAAAGTTATGCCAAGATTGAGGCTGGAAATTACTTGACAGATGAGGATGTCGTGAAACGCTATGGATTATAAAAAATATAGGATTTTGTATTCTCCTAGAGTGATTGATAGTCTGGATAAAATATATCAGTATATAGCGGAGGAAATCGGTTCTGTAGAGGCTGCGAGACGAAAAGTGGCGAGTATCAGAAAAGATATTAATCGGCTAGAAATTTTCCCCCAAGCTGGATTTGATGCCGATGAAAAATTTGGTAAGAAATTAGATCCTCACTACCAAACGCGAGGATTGACCTTGAGTAAGGATTACATCGTATTATATACAATTGTTGAGGATACTGTCAGACTTGCTTATTTACTCCCTTCAAAAAGTGACTACATGAAATTATTTAAGACTAAGTCAAGATACGACTGATTCATAATCTTGAAGAGGTATGTTTAGTGATGAATAAAAATCCTAGTTTGGCTCAGCCAAACTAGGATTTTCTGACACGTTTTTGTCTACGATAGCCGTTGAGTTTTTTATTTTCCCAGTAGCTATTAAAGATTTTCTCCTTGCTTTCGCGATTGATTTCCAAAAAGTAGGCATAAATCAAATCGATAAAGAAGAGCATAGGAAGTTGAGCGGATATTCGTTGGATGTAGGAAGGCTGGCTGTGGGTGGCTACAAGAACAGTCTCTGTGTAGGTCTGGCTATCTTTATTGGGAACACTTGTAAAGAGTACAGTCTTTGCCCCCATCTCCTTGGCATCTAATAGACTATCTAAAATAGAAGGTGTTGTGCCAGAAAGTGAGAAACCAAGTACGAGACAATTTTCATCCATAATACTGGTTGTCCAGGCAAAGCCGTCTTGATCGGTCAAGGCCTCGCAGACTACACCCAGACGCATGAACCGCAATTTCATTTCACGGGCAACAAGACCAGAACTCCCTGTTCCGAAGAAGTAGATACGCTCAGCATCTTCGATTAGCTGGGCAATTCGTTCTAGTTGGATTTCGTCAATTAAGTCTTGTGTTTGTTCCCTCATATTGCTATAACTTCTGAGGACTCGTTTGGTCAATGGACTGTGCTTGGAGACTTGGTTGGTTTGATTTTCTGCCTCATGTTGGTATTGGAAAATGAATTCTCGGTAGCCAGTAAAGCCACACTTTTTAGCAAAGCGGGTCAAAGCAGCTTGAGAAATATGTAATTTTTGGGTGACTTGTTGAGAAGATAAATCATCTGTAATCGTTTCAGCTTGCAAAAAATAGCGAGCGATTTCTTGCTCTAGGTCTGTCATTTCTTCAAAATGTGAATCAATGACAGTTGCGATATCTGGTTTGTCCATAGGGAAGGCTCCTTTACATGAGTCATACTGGAAGACTAGATTAGGGAATAGTCATACCTAATTATAACACATAATATAGGGAGGAATAAATAAAAACGTATCTTACTGTAAAAACGAAAAAAAGCTTCTTACTTTTCCATAATTTTCTGCTCAAATTATGGTACAATTAAGAGTAAGATTTTAATTATACTCTTCGAAAATCCAATTCAAACTGCGTCAGCGTCGCCTTGCCGTACTCAAGTACAGCCTGCGGCTAGCTTCCTAGTTTGCTCTTTGATTTTCATTGAGTATTAGAAATGAGACTGATTTGTATGAGAAAATTTAACAGCCATTCGATTCCGATTCGGCTTAATTTATTGTTTTCAATTGTCATTTTGCTCTTTATGACCATTATTGGTCGTTTGTTGTATATGCAGGTTTTGAACAAGGATTTTTACGAAAAAAAGCTAGCCTCAGCTAGTCAGACCAAGGTCACAACTAGTTCTGCCCGTGGGGAAATCTATGATGCTAGTGGAAAACCTTTGGTAGAAAATACGTTAAAACAGGTTGTTTCCTTTACGCGTAGCAATAAAATGACGGCTACAGACTTAAAAGAAATAGCTAAAAAGTTACTGACTTATGTGAGCATCAGTTCGCCAAATTTGACAGAACGCCAGCTGGCTGATTACTATTTGGCTGATCCTGAAATCTATAAAAAAACAGTGGAAGCTCTCCCAAGTGAGAAACGCTTGGATTCAGATGGCAATCGCCTATCCGAATCAGAACTGTATAACAATGCGGTCGATAGTGTTCCAACAAGTCAACTAAACTATACAGAGGATGAAAAGAAAGAAATCTATCTTTTTAGTCAGTTAAATGCTGTTGGAAACTTTGCGACAGGAACCATTGCGACAGATCCTCTAAATGATTCTCAGGTGGCTGTTATTGCCTCTATTTCAAAGGAGATGCCTGGCATTAGTATTTCTACTTCTTGGGATCGAAAGGTTTTGGAAACTTCCCTTTCTTCTATAGTAGGTAGTGTATCGAGTGAAAAAGCTGGTCTCCCAGCAGAAGAAGCAGATGCTTATCTTAAAAAAGGTTACTCTCTAAATGACCGTGTTGGGACTTCTTACCTAGAAAAGCAATACGAGGAAACCTTGCAAGGTAAACGCTCGGTGAAGGAAATTCATCTAGACAAGTACGGTAATATGGAAAGTGTCGAAAATATCGAAGATGGTACCAAAGGGAATAATATTAAACTGACCATTGATTTGGCCTTTCAAGATAGCGTGGATGCCTTGCTGAAAAGTTATTTCAATTCAGAGTTGGGAAATGGTGGAGCCAAGTATTCTGAAGGTGTCTATGCAGTCGCCCTTAACCCAAAAACAGGTGCTGTTTTGTCTATGTCAGGGATTAAACAGGACTTGAAAACGGGAGAGTTGACGCCTGATTCCTTGGGAACGGTAACCAATGTCTTTGTTCCAGGTTCGGTTGTCAAGGCGGCGACCATCAGCTCAGGTTGGGAAAATGGAGTCTTGTCAGGAAACCAGACCTTGACAGACCAGTCCATTGTCTTCCAAGGTTCAGCTCCAATTAATTCTTGGTATACTGCCTTTTCTGTGCCAATGCCGATTACAGCGGTTCAGGCTCTAGAGTATTCATCCAATGCTTATATGGTCCAAACAGCCTTAGGTCTTATGGGGCAAACCTATCAACCAAATATGTTTGTCGGAACCAGCAATCTAGAGTCTGCTATGGGGAAATTGCGTTCAACCTTTGGCGAATATGGCTTGGGGTCTGCGACCGGGATTGACCTACCATATGAATCTACTGGATTTATTCCCAAAGAGTATAACTTTGCCAATTTCATCACCAATGCCTTTGGGCAGTTTGATAACTATACGCCGATGCAGTTGGCTCAGTATGTAGCAACTATTGCAAATGATGGTGTTCGTGTGGCTCCTCGTATTGTTGAAGGCATTTATGGAAATAATGATAAGGGAGGACTGGGCGACTTGATTCAGCAACTGCAACCGACAGAGATGAATAAGGTCAATATATCCGACTCCGATATGAGTGTCTTGCACCAAGGTTTTTATCAGGTTGCTCATGGGACTAGTGGATTGACAACTGGACGTGCCTTTTCAAATGGTGCCTTGGTATCCATTAGCGGAAAAACGGGTACAGCCGAAAGCTATGTGGCAGATGGTCAGCAAGCAACCAATACCAATGCGGTAGCCTATGCCCCATCTGATAATCCCCAAATCGCTGTTGCAGTAGTCTTTCCTCATAATACCAATCTAACAAATGGTGTAGGACCTTCCATTGCGCGTGACATTATCAATCTGTATCAAAAATACCATCCGATGAACTAGAAAGGAAATTATGCTTTATCCAACACCCATTGCCAAGCTGATTGACAGTTATTCTAAGTTACCAGGTATCGGGATTAAGACGGCTACGCGTCTGGCCTTTTATACGATTGGGATGTCTGATGATGATGTCAATGAATTTGCAAAAAATCTCCTTTCTGCTAAGAGAGAACTGACCTACTGTTCTATTTGTGGACGTTTGACAGACGACGATCCTTGTTCTATCTGTACCGATCCAACTCGTGACCAGACAACGATTTTGGTGCTAGAGGATAGTCGGGATGTGGCGGCCATGGAAAATATCCAAGAATACCATGGACTCTATCATGTCCTGCATGGCCTTATTTCTCCTATGAATGGTATCAGTCCAGACGATATCAATCTCAAGAGCCTTATGACTCGTCTGATGGATAGTGAAGTTTCAGAGGTCATCGTAGCAACCAATGCCACAGCAGATGGGGAAGCGACTTCCATGTATCTTTCCCGCTTACTCAAGCCAGCTGGGATTAAGGTTACGCGTCTGGCACGAGGCCTTGCTGTGGGAGCAGATATCGAGTATGCGGACGAAGTCACACTCTTACGAGCCATTGAAAATCGGACAGAGTTGTAAGTGTAGGTAAATTTACGAACTTCATCCATTTATAAAAAATCAAGGAGGCTGAAAATCGTTCATATCGGCCTCTTTTTGTATAGTGTGATGAGTAGGATCAGGTTCAAGTTTTAAAAAAACAAGCAAATATGATATACTAAAGAGCGAGTATTCTAGTAGAATTAGGACAAATAATATGAAACAAACGATTATTCTTTTATATGGTGGGCGTAGTGCAGAGCGTGAAGTCTCTGTCCTTTCAGCTGAGAGTGTCATGCGTGCGGTCAACTACGATCGTTTCACAGTTAAGACTTTCTTTATCAGTCAGTCAGGTGACTTTATCAAAACGCAGGAATTTAGTCAGACTCCAGGTCAAGAGGACCGTCTCATGACCAATGAAACTATTGATTGGGATAAGAAAATTGCTCCAAGTGCTATCTATGAAGAAGGGGCAGTTGTCTTTCCAGTTCTTCACGGTCCGATGGGAGAAGATGGTTCTGTTCAAGGCTTCCTCGAAGTTTTGAAAATGCCTTATGTTGGTTGTAACATATTGTCATCTAGTCTTGCCATGGACAAAATCACGACCAAGCGTGTGTTAGAATCTGCTGGCATTGCTCAAGTTCCTTATGTGGCTATCGTTGAAGGTGATGATATGACTTCTAAAATCGCTGAAGTGGAAGAAAAATTGACTTATCCAGTCTTCACTAAGCCGTCAAATATGGGTTCAAGTGTCGGTATTTCTAAATCTGAAAATCAAGAAGAACTCCGTCAAGCCTTGAAACTTGCCTTCCAATATGACAGTCGTGTTTTGGTAGAGCAAGGGGTCAATGCCCGTGAAATCGAGGTTGGACTCTTGGGAAACTACGATGTCAAAAGCACGCTGCCAGGAGAAGTTGTCAAGGATGTTGCCTTCTACGACTACGATGCCAAGTATATTGACAACAAGATTACCATGGATATCCCAGCTAAAATCAGTGATGATGTGATAGCTGTCATGCGTCAAAATGCAGAAACGGCCTTCCGTGCCATTGGTGGTCTAGGTCTATCTCGTTGCGATTTCTTCTATACAGACAAGGGAGAGATTTTCCTAAACGAGCTCAATACTATGCCAGGTTTTACCCAGTGGTCTATGTATCCACTTCTTTGGGACAATATGGGAATCAGCTACCCAGACCTAATTGAGCGACTGGTTGACCTTGCCAAGGAAAGTTTTGACAAGCGCGAAGCGCATTTGCTATAAAAATGAAAGAGAGGGTAGAAGCCAGAACCATCACTGCAAGGTGATCAGAGTTCTCGGGCTTCGACCCTTTTTAAAGGAGTAGAAATGAAATTAACTATCCACGAAGTTGCCCAAGCTGTTGGAGCGAAAAATGATGTCAGCATCTTTGAGGACATCCAGTTAGAAAATGCTGAGTTTGACAGTCGTTTGATTGAGGAAGGGGACTTGTTTGTGCCCCTCAAAGGTGCGCGTGATGGCCATGACTTTATCGAAACAGCCTTTGAAAATGGTGCTGCTGTAACCCTGTCTGAGAAAGAGCTTGTAAATCATCCCTACATTCTAGTAGACGACGTGTTGACTGCCTTTCAAAAACTAGCAGCCTATTATCTTGAGAAAACGGCTGTTGATGTCTCTGCAGTTACAGGTTCAAATGGTAAGACGACGACCAAGGATATGTTGGCGCATTTGCTATCAACAACCTACAAAACCTACAAAACACAAGGAAACTACAACAACGAGATTGGTCTTCCCTACACAGTTCTCCATATGCCTGAAGGGACAGAAAAGTTGGTCTTGGAGATGGGACAGGATCACTTGGGAGATATTCATCTCTTGTCTGAATTGGCTCGTCCAAAAACAGCCATCGTGACCTTGGTTGGAGAAGCCCATTTGGCCTTTTTCAAAGACCGTTCTGAGATTGCCAAAGGAAAAATGCAAATTGCAGACGGGATGGCAGCTGGTTCCTTGCTTTTAGCGCCAGCTGACCCTATTGTAGAGGCCTACTTGCCAGCTGATAAAAAGGTGGTCCGTTTTGGGCAAGGAGCTGAGTTGGAAATTACCGACCTGGTAGAACGTAAGGATAGTCTGACCTTTAAGGCTAATTTCTTGGAACAAGCCCTTGACTTGCCGGTAACTGGCAAGTACAATGCCACCAATGCTATGATTGCGTCCTATGTTGCCCTACAAGAAGAGGTTTCAGAGGAGCAAATTCGTCAGGCCTTCCAAAATCTTGAATTGACGCGTAACCGTACCGAGTGGAAGAAAGCAGCAAATGGAGCAGATATCCTGTCTGACGTATATAATGCCAATCCAACTGCTATGAAGTTAATTTTGGAGACTTTTTCTGCCATTCCAGCCAATGAAGGGGGCAAGAAAATTGCGGTTTTAGCGGACATGAAGGAACTGGGTAACCAGTCAGTTCAACTCCATAACCAGATGATTTTGAGCCTCTCGCCAGATGTGCTTGATACCGTGATTTTCTATGGAGAAGATATTGCTGAATTAGCCCAATTGGCTAGTCAAATGTTCCCAATCGGCCACGTTTACTACTTCAAAAAAACAGAAGATCAAGACCAATTTGAAGACCTAGTCAAGCAGGTCAAAGAAAGCCTTGGAGCCCACGACCAAATCCTACTCAAAGGCTCCAATTCTATGAATCTAGCCAAACTGGTAGAAAGTTTAGAAAATGAATGCTAGTGATTTTGCCAAACATTTACGTATTTCTAAATTCATTTTTTTTAAGTAGCATGGTATAATAAAATGCAGGAAAATTTTGAATCATGAGGAAGACTAGATGAATTTATGGGATATTTTCTTTACGACCCAAGCCACAGAGCCACCCCAATTTGACCTTTTTTGGTATGTCAGTATATTTACACTCTTGGCTTTGACCTTTTATACAGCCTATCGTTATCGTGAAAAGAAGGCCTACCAACGATTTTTCCAGATTTTACAGGCCGTTCAGTTAATCCTACTTTATGGTTGGTACTGGGTCAATCATATGCCACTATCAGAAAGCTTACCCTTTTACCATTGCCGTATGGCCATGTTTGTGGTACTTTTGCTTCCTGGTCAGTCCAAATATAGGCAGTATTTTGCATTACTAGGAACATTTGGGACATTAGCAGCCTTTGTTTATCCAGTGTCAGATGCCTATCCTTTCCCCCATATCACTATTTTATCCTTTATTTTTGGGCATTTAGCACTCTTGGGGAACTCTCTAGTTTATCTATTGAGACAGTATAATGCGCGATTGCTGGATGTGAAGGGGATTTTTCTCATGACCTTTGCCCTAAATGCCTTGATTTTTGTAGTTAATTTGGTGACAGGTGGAGATTACGGATTCCTGACAAAACCACCATTGGTTGGGGACCATGGCTTAGTAGCTAATTATTTAATCGTTTCCCTGGCCCTGGCAGCAGCGATTACATTGACAAAGAAAATCTTGGAATTATTTTTAGAACAAGAAGAAGAAAAAATGATCGCAAAGAAAGCTTAACACAGAGCTTTCTTTTTTTGTCTTAGAGAGTTTTTACAAGCAGCTTATAAAATAAAAATTTCTGAATAGACAAACTCAAAAATTGGCTGGGAAATTTAGGAAAAAAGCAAGCACGATTAAAATTTTTGTGTTATAATATTCTGTGAATAGCTATGCCTAGGTTTAGCTATGGAATAATACGAAGTGCGAAACTTGGAAGATAGAGAGGATGCGATGTAATGGCTAGAGAAGGCTTTTTTACAGGTCTAGATATTGGAACAAGCTCTGTCAAGGTGCTTGTAGCCGAGAAGAGAAATGGTGAATTAAATGTAATTGGCGTGAGTAATGCCAAAAGTAAAGGTGTAAAGGATGGAATTATTGTTGATATTGATGCAGCAGCAACTGCTATCAAATCAGCTATTTCCCAAGCAGAAGAAAAGGCAGGCATTTCGATTAAATCAGTGAATGTCGGCTTGCCTGGTAATCTTTTGCAGGTCGAACCAACTCAAGGGATGATTCCAGTAACATCTGATACCAAGGAAATTACGGATCAAGATGTTGAAAATGTTGTCAAATCAGCTTTGACAAAGAGTATGACACCTGACCGTGAAGTCATTACCTTTATTCCTGAAGAATTTATTGTGGATGGTTTCCAAGGGATTCGTGACCCACGTGGCATGATGGGGGTTCGCCTTGAAATGCGTGGCTTGCTTTATACAGGTCCTCGTACTATCTTGCACAATTTGCGTAAGACGGTTGAGCGTGCAGGTGTTCAGGTTGAAAATATTATCATTTCACCACTAGCAATGGTTCAATCAGTTTTGAATGAAGGTGAACGTGAATTTGGTGCTACAGTGATTGATATGGGGGCAGGTCAAACGACTGTCGCTACAATCCGTAACCAAGAACTCCAGTTTACCAATATTCTCCAAGAAGGCGGAGATTATGTAACTAAGGATATCTCTAAAGTCTTGAAAACTTCTCGCAAATTAGCAGAAGGTTTGAAACTGAATTACGGGGAAGCCTATCCGCCTCTTGCAAGCAAAGAAACCTTCCAAGTAGAAGTTATTGGAGAAGTAGAAGCAGTCGAAGTGACGGAAGCCTACTTGTCAGAAATTATTTCTGCACGAATCAAGCACATCCTTGAACAAATCAAGCAAGAATTAGATAGAAGACGTCTATTGGAGCTCCCTGGTGGTATTGTCTTAATCGGTGGGAATGCCATTTTACCAGGTATGGTTGAACTTGCTCAGGAAGTCTTTGGCGTCCGTGTCAAGCTTTATGTTCCAAATCAAGTTGGTATCCGTAATCCAGCCTTTGCGCATGTGATTAGTTTATCAGAATTTGCGGGTCAATTAACAGAAGTTAATCTTTTGGCTCAGAGAGCGATAAAAGGTGAGAATGATTTAAGTCATCAGCCAATTAGTTTTGGTGGGATGCTGCAAAAGACAGCTCAGTTTGTACAATCAACGCCTGTTCAACAAGCTCCTGCTCCAGAAGTAGAGCCGGTGGCTCCTACAGAACCAATGGCGGATTTCCAACAAGCTTCACAAAATAAACCGAAATTAGCAGATCGTTTCCGTGGCTTGATCGGAAGCATGTTTGACGAATAAAGAGGAAAAATAAATTATGACATTTTCATTTGATACAGCTGCTGCTCAAGGTGCAGTGATTAAAGTAATTGGTGTCGGTGGAGGTGGTGGCAATGCCATCAACCGTATGGTCGACGAAGGTGTTACAGGCGTAGAATTTATCGCAGCAAACACAGATGTACAAGCATTGAGTAGTACAAAAGCTGAGACTGTTATTCAGTTGGGGCCTAAATTGACTCGTGGTTTGGGTGCAGGAGGTCAACCTGAGGTTGGTCGTAAAGCTGCTGAAGAAAGCGAAGAAACACTGACGGAAGCTATCAGTGGTGCAGATATGGTCTTCATCACTGCTGGTATGGGAGGAGGTTCTGGAACTGGAGCTGCTCCTGTTATTGCTCGTATCGCTAAAGATTTAGGTGCTCTTACAGTTGGTGTTGTAACACGTCCGTTTGGTTTTGAAGGAAGCAAACGTGGACAATTTGCTGTAGAAGGAATCAATCAACTGCGTGAGCATGTAGACACTCTATTGATTATCTCAAACAACAACTTGCTTGAAATTGTTGATAAGAAAACACCGCTCTTGGAGGCTCTTAGCGAAGCGGATAACGTTCTTCGTCAAGGTGTTCAAGGAATTACCGATTTGATTACCAATCCAGGATTGATTAACCTTGACTTTGCCGATGTGAAAACAGTTATGGCAAATAAAGGGAATGCTCTTATGGGGATTGGTATCGGTAGTGGAGAAGAACGTGTGGTAGAAGCGGCGCGTAAGGCAATTTACTCTCCACTTCTTGAAACAACAATTGACGGTGCTGAGGATGTTATCGTCAACGTAACTGGTGGTCTTGACTTAACCTTGATTGAGGCAGAAGAGGCTTCACAAATTGTGAACCAGGCGGCAGGTCAAGGAGTGAACATCTGGCTCGGTACTTCAATTGATGAAAGTATGCGTGATGAAATTCGTGTAACAGTTGTCGCAACGGGTGTTCGTCAAGACCGCGTAGAAAAGGTTGTGGCTCCACAAGCTAGACCGACTACTAACTACCGTGAGACAGTGAAACCAGCTCATTCACATGGCTTTGATCGTCATTTTGATATGGCAGAAACAGCTGAATTGCCAAAACAAAATCCACGTCGTTTGGAACCAACTCAAGCATCTGCTTTTGGTGATTGGGATCTTCGCCGTGAATCGATTGTTCGTACAACAGATTCAGTCGTTTCTCCAGTTGAACGCTTTGAAGCCCCAACATCACAAGATGAAGATGAATTGGATACACCTCCATTTTTCAAAAATCGTTAAGTAAATGAATGTAAAAGAAAATACAGAACTTGTTTTTCGAGAAGTTGCAGAGGCTAGTCTGAGTGCTCATCGAGAGAGTGGTTCAGTCTCTGTCATTGCAGTTACCAAGTATGTAGATGTACCGACAGCGGAAGCCTTGCTTCCGCTAGGTGTTCATCATATCGGTGAAAATCGTGTCGATAAGTTTCTGGAAAAATATGAAGCTTTAAAAGATCGAGATGTGACTTGGCATTTGATTGGTACCTTGCAAAGACGTAAGGTGAAAGAGGTCATACAATTTGTCGATTATTTCCATGCCTTGGATTCCGTCAAGCTAGCAGAGGAAATTCAAAAAAGAAGTGACCGAGTTATCAAGTGTTTCCTTCAAGTAAATATTTCTAAAGAAGAAAGCAAACACGGTTTTTCGAGAGAGGAACTGCTGGAAATCTTGCCAGAGTTAGCCAGACTAGATAAGATTGAATATGTTGGTTTGATGACGATGGCACCCTTTGAAGCTAGCAGTGAGCAGTTGAAAGAGATTTTCAAGGCAACCCAAGATTTACAAAAAGAAATCCAAGAAAAACAAATTCCAAATATGCCTATGACAGAGTTAAGTATGGGAATGAGTCGTGATTATAAAGAAGCGATTCAATTCGGTTCCACCTTTGTTCGTATAGGTACATCATTTTTTAAGTAGGAGAGAACCATGTCTTTAAAAGATAGATTCGATAGATTTATAGATTATTTTACGGAGGATGAGGATTCAAGTCTCCCTTATGAAAAAAGAGATGAGCCTGTGTTTACTCCAGTAAATTCTTCACAGGAACCGGCTCTCCCAATCACTCAAACTCCACAATCAGCTGGAACAAAGGAGAACAATATCACCAGACTGCATGCAAGACAACAGGAATTGGCAAATCAGAGCCAGCGTTCAACTGATAAGGTAATTATAGATGTTCGTTATCCTAGAAAATATGAAGATGCAACAGAAATTGTTGATTTATTGGCAGGAAACGAAAGTATCTTGATTGATTTTCAATATATGACAGAAGTGCAGGCCCGTCGTTGTTTGGACTATTTGGATGGGGCTTGCCATGTTTTAGCTGGAAATTTGAAAAAGGTAGCTTCTACCATGTATCTGTTGACACCAGTGAATGTTATTGTCAATGTAGAAGATATTCGTTTACCAGATGAAGAACAAAATGGTGAGTTTGGTTTTGATATGAAGCGAAATAGAGTACGATAATGATTTTTTTAATTCGTATGATTTATAATGCAGTGGATATTTACTCCCTGATTTTGGTGGCCTTTGCTGTCATGTCTTGGTTTCCAGGTGCCTATGAATCAAGTTTAGGTCGTTGGATTGTAGCGTTGGTAAAACCAGTTCTTGCTCCCTTGCAACGCCTGCCTTTACAGATAGCAGGTCTTGATTTATCTGTTTGGGTTGCGATTGTTTTGATTCGATTTTTAGGAGAAAACCTAGTCCGTTTTCTGGCGATGATAGGATGAATAAAGGGATTTACCAGCATTTCTCCATAGAAGATCGTCCATTTCTTGACAAGGGAATGGAATGGATAAAGAAGGTAGAAGATAGCTATGCTCCTTTTTTAACTCCTTTTATCAACCCTCATCAGGAGAAGCTATTAAAGATTTTGGCCAAAACTTATGGTCTTGCTTGTAGCAGTAGTGGGGAATTCGTCTCGAGTGAGTATGTTCGAGTTTTATTATACCCAGATTATTTCCAGCCAGAGTTTTCAGATTTTGAAATATCTCTCCAGGAAATAGTGTATTCCAATAAATTTGAACACTTAACGCATGCTAAGATTTTAGGGACAGTCATCAATCAATTAGGGATTAAACGGAAACTTTTTGGAGATATCCTAGTAGATGAAGAACGGGCGCAGATTATGGTCAATCAGCAATTTCTTCTTCTCTTTCAAGATGGATTAAAGAAAATTGGCCGTATACCCGTTTCGCTGGAGGAACGTCCTTTCACCGAGAAAATAGATAAGATAGAGCAGTACCGAGAGCTGGATTTATCTGTGTCTAGTTTTCGATTAGATGTTCTTTTATCAAATGTTTTGAAACTATCTAGGAATCAAGCAAACCAGTTGATTGAAAAGAAACTTGTCCAAGTAAATTATCATGTGGTAGACAAATCAGATTACACTGTTCAAGTCGGAGACTTGATTAGTGTGAGAAAATTTGGGCGCTTGAGATTGCTTCAAGATAAGGGACAAACAAAAAAAGAGAAGAAAAAAATAACCGTCCAGTTATTATTAAGTAAGTGAGGAATAGAATGCCAATTACATCATTAGAAATAAAGGACAAAACCTTTGGAACTCGATTCAGAGGTTTTGATCCAGAAGAAGTCGATGAATTTTTAGATATTGTGGTTCGTGATTACGAAGATCTTGTTCGTGCGAATCATGATAAAGATTTGCGTATTAAGAGTTTAGAAGAGCGTTTGTCTTACTTTGACGAAATGAAAGATTCATTGAGCCAGTCTGTATTGATTGCCCAAGACACAGCTGAGCGAGTGAAACAAGCGGCACATGAACGTTCAAACAATATCGTTCACCAAGCAGAACAAGATGCGCAACGCTTGTTGGAAGAAGCTAAATATAAGGCAAACGAGATTCTTCGTCAAGCAACAGACAATGCTAAGAAAGTTGCTGTTGAAACCGAAGAATTGAAGAACAAGAGCCGTGTCTTCCACCAACGTCTTAAATCTACAATTGAGAGCCAGTTAGCTATTGTTGAATCTTCAGATTGGGAAGATATTCTCCGTCCAACAGCTACTTATCTTCAAACCAGTGATGAAGCTTTTAAAGAAGTGGTTAGCGAAGTACTTGGAGAACCGATTCCAGCTCCAATTGAGGAAGAACCAATTGATATGACACGTCAGTTCTCTCAAGCAGAAATGGCAGAGTTACAAGCTCGTATTGAGGCAGCCAATAAAGAATTGGCTGAATTTGAAGCTCAGGCTAAACAGGAAGTGGAAAATCCAACTCCTGTAGTGAGTCCTCAAATGGAAGAAGAGCCTGCTCATCCAGTTGGTCCAATGTACGAAGAACCAGAAGTAGCTCCAGTACATCCTTCGGCTCCAACACCAGCTACAGAAACGTTTGATTCAGCACCAGGATTTGAAGCACCGCAAGAATCTGTTACAATTTTATAAGAAATATTCTGAGAACAATATCTTATCCTTATATTTCCAGCGAGCAGGAGATGGTGTGAGTCCTGCATTCCCTAACGATAAGATTATCCTCTCAAAAACTCAAGTCTGAATGGAGTAAGATTTGACGTTCCCCACGTTACGGGATAAGAGGGAGAAAGACTAAATCTTTTTCCGAATAAAGGTGGTACCACGATTTTCGTCCTTTTTGGCAGTCGTGGTTTTTAATTTGTTATTATTTATAAAGGAGATACCATGAAACTCAAAGATACTCTTAATCTTGGGAAAACAGCTTTCCCAATGCGTGCAGGCCTTCCTACCAAAGAGCCAGTTTGGCAAAAGGAATGGGAAGATGCAAAACTTTATCAACGTCGTCAAGAATTGAACCAAGGAAAACCTCATTTCACCTTGCATGATGGCCCTCCATACGCTAACGGAAATATCCACGTTGGACATGCGATGAACAAGATTTCAAAAGATATCATTGTTCGTTCAAAATCTATGTCAGGTTTTTACGCACCATTTATCCCGGGTTGGGACACTCATGGTCTGCCAATCGAGCAAGTTTTGGCAAAACAAGGTGTCAAACGTAAAGAAATGGACTTGGTTGAGTACTTGAAACTTTGCCGTGAATATGCTCTTTCTCAAGTAGATAAACAACGTGAAGACTTTAAACGTTTGGGTGTTTCTGGTGACTGGGAAAATCCATATGTGACTTTGACTCCTGATTATGAAGCAGCCCAAATCCGTGTATTTGGTGAGATGGCTAATAAAGGTTATATCTACCGTGGTGCCAAGCCAGTTTACTGGTCTTGGTCATCTGAGTCAGCCCTTGCTGAAGCAGAGATTGAATATCATGACTTGGTTTCAACTTCCCTTTACTATGCCAACAAGGTAAAAGATGGCAAAGGTGTTCTAGATACAGATACTTATATCGTAGTCTGGACAACAACTCCATTTACCATCACAGCTTCTCGTGGTTTGACGGTTGGAGCAGATATTGATTACGTTTTAGTTCAACCTGCTGGTGAAACTCGTAAGTTTGTCGTTGCTGCAGAATTATTGACTAGCTTGTCTGAGAAATTTGGTTGGGCTGATGTTCAAGTGTTGGCAACTTACCGTGGTCAAGAATTGAACCACATCGTAACAGAACACCCATGGGATACAGCTGTAGATGAGCTCGTTATCCTTGGTGACCACGTTACCACTGACTCTGGTACTGGTATTGTCCATACAGCCCCTGGTTTTGGTGAGGACGACTACAATGTTGGTATTGCTAATGGTCTTGAAGTTGCAGTCACTGTTGACGAGCGTGGTATCATGATGAAGAATGCTGGTCCTGAGTTTGAAGGTCAATTCTATGAAAAGGTGGTTCCAACTGTTATCGAGAAACTTGGCAACCTCCTTCTTGCCCAAGAAGAAATCTCTCACTCATATCCATTTGACTGGCGTACGAAGAAACCAATCATCTGGCGTGCAGTTCCACAATGGTTTGCCTCAGTTTCTAAATTCCGCCAAGAAATCTTGGATGAAATTGAAAAAGTGAAATTCCACTCAGAATGGGGTAAAGTCCGTCTTTACAACATGATCCGTGACCGTGGCGACTGGGTTATCTCTCGTCAACGTGCTTGGGGTGTTCCACTTCCTATCTTCTACGCTGAAGACGGTACAGCGATTATGACTGCTGAAACGATTGAACACGTGGCTCAACTCTTTGAGGAACATGGTTCAAGCATTTGGTGGGAACGTGATGCCAAAGACCTCTTACCAGAAGGATTTACTCATCCAGGTTCACCAAATGGTGAATTCAAGAAAGAAACAGATATCATGGACGTTTGGTTTGACTCAGGTTCATCATGGAATGGAGTGGTTGTAAACCGTCCTGAGTTGACTTACCCAGCAGACCTTTACCTAGAAGGTTCTGACCAATACCGTGGTTGGTTCAACTCATCACTCATCACATCTGTTGCCAACCATGGTGTAGCACCTTACAAACAAATCTTGTCACAAGGTTTTGCCCTTGACGGTAAAGGTGAGAAGATGTCTAAATCTCTTGGAAATACTATTGCTCCAAGCGATGTTGAAAAACAATTTGGTGCTGAAATCTTGCGTCTCTGGGTAACAAGTGTTGACTCAAGCAATGACGTGCGTATCTCTATGGATATCTTGAGCCAAGTCTCTGAAACTTACCGTAAGATTCGTAACACTCTTCGTTTCTTGATTGCCAATACATCTGACTTTAACCCAGCTCAAGATGTAGTCGCTTACGATGAACTTCGTTCAGTTGATAAGTACATGACGATTCGCTTTAACCAGCTTGTCAAGACCATTCGTGATGCCTATGCGGACTTTGAATTCTTGACAATCTACAAGGCCTTGGTGAACTTTATCAACGTTGATTTGTCAGCCTTCTACCTTGATTTTGCCAAAGATGTTGTTTACATCGAAGGTGCTAAATCACTGGAACGCCGTCAGATGCAGACTGTTTTCTATGACATTCTTGTGAAAATCACGAAACTCTTGACTCCAATCCTTCCTCACACAGCAGAGGAAATCTGGTCATACCTTGAGTTTGAAGCAGAAGACTTCGTTCAATTGTCAGAATTGCCAGAAGCAGAGACATTTGCTAATCAAGAAGAAATCTTGGATACATGGGCTGCCTTCATGGACTTCCGTGGACAAGCTCAAAAAGCCTTGGAAGAAGCACGTAATGCAAAAGTTATCGGTAAATCACTTGAAGCTCACTTGACAGTTTATCCAAACGAAGTTGTGAAAACTCTACTTGAAGCAGTAAACAGCAATGTAGCTCAACTTTTGATCGTGTCAGACTTGACCATCGCAGAAGGGCCAGCTCCAGAAGCTGCCGTTAGCTTCGAAGATGTAGCCTTCACTGTTGAACGCGCTGCAGGCCAAGTATGTGACCGTTGCCGTCGTATCGACCCAACAACAGCAGAACGCAGCTACCAGGCAGTCATCTGTGACCACTGTGCAAGTATCGTAGAAGAAAACTTTGCGGACGCAGTCGCAGAAGGATTTGAAGAGAAATAAGGTTGAAAAGTTTCTATGCGTCTAGTATATAAAAATCAGTTATTCCAAGTTTATAATCTCTCTTGTGAGATGCTAAAGTTTGATGAGAATTGGTTTTGCTAATACTAGGAGAAAGTAAGTATGCTAAAATCGCAAGATTGTTTTTCTTGCGATTTCTTAAACTAGTGAGGAAAAATAAACATTATGAGACAAACAAATGTTAGAGGAAGCTTGTCCCTCCGTGGCTTTAGAAAATTGAGAACTGGTGCAATTGTTGCGACAGGTGTGATTTTGCTAGGTCTGGGCTTTTTAGCTCCAACTGTGTCAGCCAGTGAACAAGATGGTATCTGGGTAGCCAGAACAGTTGAGGAAGTGAAAGCTGACCTTCAAAAAGAAGGTGATTTATTTAAGTATGTCATTAAGTGGGGAGATACATTAAGTGTTATCAGCGAAGCAAGCAATATCCCGGTAGATGTACTCCAAGAAATGAATCAAGCTTCAGGTAAGAATTTATTCTTACCACACAATGAATTGTACTTTACTGAAGCTGAAACGGTTTCAGATACAGTCACAAAACACAAGATTGTCATCAAAGAAAGTGGTGCAAGTGGCGAAGTTCGCACTTACGAAGTCTTGCTCAAGAAAGATCAGGAAACAAAAGCTGTTACCTTTGAATTAACAGATGTCACTGAGAAAGTTGAAAAAATGACTGTGAACTATAGCCCAGTTTATCAGCCTGTATCAGCACCAGTAGTGGAAAGAGCGGAAGAATCGGATGAAGAACCTGATTCAGAAGCACCAGCAGAGACAAGCCCAGAAGTTAAAGAAGAAACAGAAGCTCCAGTAGCACAAAAAGCAGAAGAGCCAACTGTAACAACGCCAAAAGCAGAAAAACCAGTGTCTCCAGCACCAACAGAATCAGCGCCAGAGGTAGAAAAACCAGCTGAGCCTAAAGAAGCAGAATCAACACCTGAAGGAACATTTACAGGAACAGCAGAATCAGCACCAGATTCAACAGAATTAGTGGCAAATGGAGCTTCAGGAAGAACAGAAGGGGCTTCAGAAGTAACTCCAGGAGTAACAGGAAAAGAAACTGAAGAATCAGGAACAGAAGCACCTACAACTCCAAAAGAAGATACACCTGAAGGAACAGTTTCAGAAGGAGAAACAGGAACAGAGTCAGCAGAATTGGCTGAACCAAAAACAGAAGCACCTACAACTCCAGAAAATAAAGAAGAACAACCAGGTGCAACAGAAGCACCGGAACCAAAAGTAACAGAGTCCGAGGCAGCGAAACCAGCTCCAAAAGAAGCAGGAACAACAGCAGGAAATGAAGTAAAAGAAACTGAAGAAGCAGGAACAGGTTCAGAAGTAGCTACAACAGGTGCACCAGCAGCGGAAGGAAGTTCAGAAGCGACTCTAGGTTCAACAGAAGAAGCTTCAGGAACAACACCAAAAGCAGAAGTTTCAGAAGCACCAGTGGCAGAGGCTACAACTTCAGGAGAACAAAGTCAACCAGCAGAAGAAACTCCAGCACCATCAAAACCAGAAACCCCAGCTTCAACAGAAGCAGCTACAGAGGCTACAACTTCAAGTGAAGTAGGCAATGCAGAAGAAACCTCTGTTGAGGAGACAGGAAAACAAGATAGCGCAACAAATACACCGTCAGCTGAGTCTAAAGAAGAAGCGGTAACAACACCAGAAGCAACAGAAAAAGAAGCAAAAGCAGAAGAGTCAGCAGAACCAGGAACATCTGCAACTGTGGAATCAACACCAGCAGGAGAAGAAGGTAAAGCCGAAGCAACGGAAGAAGCTGAAGAACCAGGAATAATAGCAGAAGCAACCCCAGCACCAAAAGAATCAGGAGAAGAAGGTAAAGCGGAGGATTCAGTTTCTTCAACTGAATCTTCATCAACTGCTTCTGAAGGGGAGTCAACAGCTACGCAGCCAGCTGTAGAAGCAGAAACAGATTCAACATCGGAAGCTGAAGAACTTGCAACTACGGAAACAGCAACAGCACCAAAAGCGGAAGAGCCAGAGGCGGCAACCCCAGCTTCAGAAGTACCATCAGAATCAGAGTCGAAAGAAGAAGATTCATCTGCAGGGGATACAACAGTTACAGAAGAACAGCCGGCTTCAGAAACTGTCTCTGAAGGTGGGGCACCAGCTACACAACCAGCTGGAGAAGAAAATAAATCCGAACCAACGTCAGAAACTTCAACTATTCCATCTGTAGATGCTACAAATGATTCAGGTAATTCAGAGTCATCACCTTCAGTAACAGAAGGCAATAAAGAAGAAACAAATTCACAAAATACTGAAGCTTCGACTGTGAACGAAAACTCAGAATCATCTAATTCAGATTCAGAAAAACCACAGGGTGATGAACCAGCTGTACAAGTAGGATCAGACCCAACAGCGTCAACAGAAGGAACATCTACAGGAAAAGAAGAATCAGCACCAAAAGCAGAAGAAAAACAAGTCGACAAGAAACTAGAACTTAGAAATATTTCAAATGTGGAATTGTTTACAGTAGAAAATAATAAATATCGACATGTAACCTCATTTGATACGGTTCCAAATAATCCTAGTAACTACTTTATGAAAGTAAAATCAGAGAAGTTTAAAGATGTGATGTTACCTGTCTCAAGTATTACAAGTGTCAGAAGAGATAATCAAGAAGTATATAAAATTGTTGGTCGAGCAAATGATTTAATTCAACATGAAAATGATAGTACTGTAGAAAATTATACTTATTATTTACCAAAAACTATTAATAGTGAAAACGAAGTTTATACATCATTTAAAAATCTAGTAGAAGCAATGAATAGAAATTTACATGGTACGTTTCGTTTAGGAGCAACTATGGATGCTCGTGAAGTAGAACTTTCGGATGGTCAAGAAAGTTATATAAATCAAGAATTTAGTGGTACATTAATAGGTACAAACAATGATAAGAACTATGCTATATATAACTTGAAAAAACCGTTATTTAAAGTTTTAAATCATGCTGCTATTCAAGATCTTTCAATAAAAGAAGCTAATGTTTCTTTGAAAGAAGATGCTGCTACAATAGCGAAAGAGGCGAATAATGGTACTACAATTACAAATGTTCATTCATCAGGTGTAATTGCTGGTGAGCGTAGCATTGGTGGTTTGGTTTCAAAAGTAACTGACTCTACAATTTCTAATAGTAGTTTTACAGGTAGAATAACAAATACTTATAATACAAATGCTACTTATCAAATAGGTGGTTTAGTTGGCAAACTTTCAGGTGTTGGTGCTTTAATAGAAAACTCAATTTCATCTATCGATATGGCGACAAACGCTAATCAAGGGGACCAAACAGTTGGTGGTATAGCTGGGGTTGTTGATAGAAGTGCTAGAATTAGTAATAGTTACGTTGAAGGAAATCTTAACAATGTGAAGCCTTTTGGTAAAGTAGGAGGAGTTGTAGGTAATCTTTGGGATAATTCAGGTGAAGTTGAAAATTCAGGTCGACTATCTGATGTATTAAGCGATGTCAATGTTACTAACGGTAATGCTATTGCTGGTTATGATTTTAATGGTATAAAAGCAACTAACACTTATAGTAATAAAAATAATAAGGTGGTAAAAGTAGTTCAAGTAGATGACGAAGTACTTAGTAAAGATTCTGAAGAGCAAAGAGGAACTGTGCTAGAAGCGGATGAGATTAATGTGAAAAAAGCTCAACTTGTTCCTAAAAATAATATTAAAACTGAGGACTTTAATTTCTCTTCTAAATATGGAACGGATTATAGTAAATTAAAAGATGTTGATGTTTCTAGGTTAAGGGTGTATAAAAATATAGAAAAATTACTGCCATTTTATAACAGAGAGACTATTGTTAAGTATGGTAATTTAGTGGATACTAATAATGCTTTATATACTAAGGATCTTGTGTCTGTAGTTTCAATGCATGACAAAGAAGTAATTTCTGATATTAATAAACATAAAGCTAGTATTAATAAGTTGTTACTACATTATTCAGATAATACTTCTCAAACATTAGATATAAAATATCTACAAGATTTCTCTAAAGTAGCAGAATACGAAATAACTAATACAAAATTAATATACACACCTAATACGTTATTACATAATTACAATAATATTGTAAAATCTGTTTTAAATGATCTGAAATCTGTTCAATATAATTCAGCTGATGTTAGAAAAGTATTAGATATTTCTAATGATATAAAATTAACAGAATTATATCTAGATGAACAGTTCGATAAAACAAAAGCAAATATTGAAGATACTTTATCAAAACTTCTTTCTGCAGATGCGGCAATAGCTGAAAATAATAATTCGATAATAGATAATTATGTAGTAGAAAAAATTAAGAATAATAAAGAGGCGTTGCTTTTAGGTTTAACATATCTTGAACGTTGGTATAATTTTAAATATGATAATGCAAGTACAAAAGATTTAGTATTATATCATTTAGATTTCTTTGGTAAATCTAATAGTTCTGCATTAGATAATGTTATTGAGCTAGGTAAATCAGGATTTAACAATTTATTAGCTAAAAATAATGTAATTACTTATAATGTATTATTATCAAAAAATTATGGAACTAAGAGTTTATTTGAGGCATTGGAAAAATATAGAAAAGTTTTAGTGCCGAATAAAACAAATAACGAATGGTTTAAAGAACAATCTAAAGCTTATATAGTAGAAGAAAAATCTACAATTCCTGAAGTAAGCGAAAAACAATCTAAGGAAGGGACGAAGTATTCTATTGGAGTATATGATAGATTAACTAGCCCTTCTTGGAAATATCAAAGTATGGTGTTACCGTTATTAACACTACCTGAAAAATCAGTGTTTATGATAGCGAATATTTCAACTATAGGATTTGGAGCCTATGACAGATATAGAAGTTCAGAATATCCTAAGGGAGAAAAGTTAAACAAATTTGTAGAAGATAATGCACAAGAAGCGGCTAAACGATTTAGAGATCATTATGATTATTGGTACAAAATACTAGATACGAAAGAAAAAGATAAATTGTTTAGAAGTATTTTGGTATATGATTCTTTTAGATTTGGTAATGATAAAGATAAAAATACTAGTCAAGCAGATTTTGAAACTGATCATCCAGCAATAAAACATTTCTTCGGTCCTGCGGGGAATAATGTTGTTCATAATGGACACGGAGCATATGCTACGGGAGATGCGTTCTACTATATGGCTTATCGTATGCTTGATAAGGCTGGCGCAGTAACATATACTCATGAAATGACACACAACTCAGATAGAGAAATTTATCTTGGAGGATATGGAAGAAGAAATGGGCTTGGACCAGAGTTTTATGCAAAAGGATTATTACAAGCTCCCGATCATCCAGATGATGCAACAATCACGATAAACTCTGTATTGAAATATGATGAAGCGGAAAATGCTAATAGACTACAAGTGAAAAATCCAACTCAACGATTTAATAATGCAGAAGACTTGCGTAAATATATGCATAACTTATTCGATTTAGTTTATACACTTGAAAAATTAGAAGGAGAAGCAGTAGTTAACTTAGGTGCCAATGAGAAAGGTGAGCTATTAAGGAAAATAGAGAATGAGTATAAACCTGATCCTGATGGAAATGATGTTTATGCAACGAATGTAGTCCGTAGATTAAAACCTGATGAGCTTAATAAGTTAACCTCTTTCAATAGTTTAATAGAAAACGATATAATCACAAGAAGAGGGTATATTGATGAAGGTGAGTATAAACGAAATGGATACTACACAATCAATCTTTTCTCGCCAATATATTCTGCCTTAAGTAGTGATAAAGGGACTCCGGGTGATTTAATGGCTCGTCGTATGGCATTTGAACTATTAGCTGCAAAAGGATATAAAGAAGGTATGGTACCATATATTTCTAACCAATATGAAAATGAAGCGAAAGCTAATGGAAGTAAAATTAATTCATACGGTAAAGAAGTAGGATTGGTAACTGATAAATTAGTGCTTAATAAGATATTTAATAACCAGTATTCATCTTGGGCTGATTTTAAAAAAGCTATGTATAAAGAACGAGAAAATAAATTTAATAACTTAACAAATATTAGCTTTATAAATCCTAATAATTGGGGACGTCAAGAGACGATAACTATTGATAGTATTGCTAAGTTAAGAAATATAATTAAAGAAGCGGTTCAGGCGGATGCTACTAATTATGCTTCAATATTATATCCAAAAGAAAGCAGTAAAGTTTACAAACTTAAAAAAGCTATTTTCAAAGCTTATCTAGATAAAACTGATGATTTTAGAAGTTCAATTTTTGATGAGGAAAATAAATTTACTAATTAGAGTAGCACATGAAGATAGGTTTCGTTTCTTCATGTGTGAAACTCTTTCCTTTTTGGTTTTGACTAGCTTTTTTGTGAAAAATTGTGTAAAATAGAATAGATAAACGAGGGGAAACCTCGGAAAATTTAAAGGAGAATCCATCTAATGGTAAAATTGGTTTTTGCTCGCCACGGTGAGTCTGAATGGAACAAAGCTAACCTTTTCACTGGTTGGGCTGATGTTGATTTGTCTGAAAAAGGTACACAACAAGCGATTGACGCTGGTAAATTGATCAAAGAAGCTGGTATCGAATTTGACCAAGCTTACACTTCAGTATTGAAACGTGCTATCAAAACAACGAACTTGGCTCTTGAAGCTTCTGACCAATTGTGGGTTCCAGTTGAAAAATCATGGCGCTTGAACGAACGTCACTACGGTGGTTTGACTGGTAAAAACAAAGCTGAAGCTGCTGAACAATTTGGTGATGAGCAAGTTCACATCTGGCGTCGTTCATACGATGTATTGCCTCCAAACATGGACCGTGATGATGAGCACTCAGCTCACACAGACCGTCGTTACGCTTCACTTGACGACTCAGTTATCCCAGATGCTGAAAACTTGAAAGTGACTTTGGAACGCGCCCTTCCATTCTGGGAAGATAAAATCGCTCCAGCTCTTAAAGATGGTAAAAACGTATTCGTAGGAGCTCACGGTAACTCAATCCGTGCCCTTGTAAAACACATCAAAGGTTTGTCAGATGACGAAATCATGGACGTGGAAATTCCTAACTTCCCACCATTGGTATTCGAATTTGACGAAAAATTGAACGTCGTTTCTGAATACTACCTTGGAAAATAAAAAATTGTAAGCCTAGGATTGATTTCTAGGCTTTTTATGTTAGTATGGTAGTATGATAAGGAATAAAAAACAAGATTATGTATTGGCCTACAAGCAACCAGCGTCGACAACATATAAGGGTTGGGAAGAAGAGGCCTTACCGATAGGTAATGGTTCTCTAGGGGCTAAAGTCTTTGGGCTTGTAGGGGCTGAACGGATTCAATTCAATGAAAAAAGTCTCTGGTCTGGAGGTCCACTTCCTGATAGTTCAGATTATCAAGATGGAAATCTTCAGGACCAGTATGGTTTTTTAGCTGAGATTCGGCAGGCTTTGGAGAAGAGAGACTGCAATACTGCTAAGGAACTGGCTGAACATCATCTGGTCGGGCCAAAAACGAGTCAATATGGGACCTATCTGTCCTTTGGGGATATTCACATTGAGTTTAGTAATCAAGGCAAGACTTTGTCTCAGGTGACGGATTACCAGAGACAGCTGAATATCAGTAAGGCACTTGCGACGACTTCTTATGCCTATAAGGGAACGCGATTTGAACGTGAAGCTTTTGTGAGTTTTCCAGATAATCTCTTGGTTCAGCGTTTTATTAAGGAAGGGGCGGAAACTCTAGATTTTACTATAGAACTATCCTTGACCTGTGATTTGGCTTCTGATGGAAAGTATGAGCAGGAAAAATCTGATTACAAGGAGTGCCAGCTGGATATTACTGATTCTCATATCTTGATGAAGGGAAGAGTTAAGGATAATGATCAGCGGTTTGCTAGCTGTTTAGCTTGGGAAACGGATGGAGACATTAGAGTTTGGTCAGATAAGGTTCAGATATCAGGAGCCAGTTATGCCAATCTTTTCTTGGCAGCTAAGACGGATTTTGCCCAAAATCCTGCTAGCAATTATCGCAAGAAACTAGATTTAGAGCAACAGGTGATAGACTTGGTGGACACAGCTAAAGAAAAGGGCTATGCCCAATTGAAATCAAGGCATATTGAGGACTACCAAGCCTTATTCCAACGTGTTCAATTGGATTTGGGGGCTGAGGTTGACGCCTCTACTACAGATGTGTTGCTAAGAAATTATAAGCCACAAGAAGGGCAGGCTTTGGAGGAACTGTTCTTCCAGTATGGGCGGTATTTATTGATTAGTTCTTCTAGAGATTGCCCAGATTCGCTACCAGCTAACCTGCAAGGAGTCTGGAATGCGGTCGATAATCCTCCTTGGAATTCGGACTATCACCTGAATATCAACCTGCAGATGAATTATTGGCCAGCCTATGTTACCAATCTCCTAGAGACGGCTTTTCCAGTCATCAACTATATCGATGATTTGCGTGTCTATGGTCGCCTAGCAGCTGCAAGGTATGCAGGAATCGTTTCTCAGAAAGGGGAAGAGAATGGTTGGTTAGTCCATACCCAAGCGACTCCTTTTGGCTGGACGGCACCTGGTTGGGATTACTATTGGGGATGGTCACCAGCTGCCAATGCGTGGATGATGCAAACGGTTTATGAGCTCTACTCATTTTACAGGGACCAAGACTATCTCAGGGAGAAAATTTATCCCATGTTGAGGGAAACGGTTCATTTTTGGAATGATTTTTTACATGAGGATCAGCAGGCGCAGCGTTGGGTGTCTTCTCCGTCTTACTCGCCAGAACATGGTCCGATTTCGATTGGCAATACCTATGACCAATCTCTGATTTGGCAATTATTCTATGATTTTATTCAGGCTACTCAAGAATTGGGGCTGGATGGGGATTTGTTGACTGAGGTCAAGGAGAAGTTTGACTTGCTTAATCCTCTTCAAATCACTCAATCTGGTCGAATCAGGGAGTGGTATGAGGAGGAAGAGCAGCATTTTCAAAATGAAAAAGTGGAGGCCCAGCATCGGCACGTTTCTCATCTGGTGGGACTCTATCCTGGAACTCTCTTTAGTCATAAGGGGCAAGAGTATCTTGAAGCGGCGCGTGCTAGCCTCAATGATCGTGGAGATGGCGGCACAGGCTGGTCCAAGGCTAATAAGATCAATCTTTGGGCGCGTCTAGGAGATGGCAATCGAGCCCATAAATTATTAGCAGAGCAGTTAAAGACATCCACCTTGCCCAATCTTTGGTGCACCCATCCTCCTTTTCAGATAGATGGTAATTTTGGTGCTACTAGTGGCATGGCGGAAATGTTGCTCCAGTCTCATACAGCTTATCTGGTGCCTCTAGCTGCCCTACCTGATGCTTGGTCAACAGGTTCTGTTTCAGGCTTAATGGCACGTGGACATTTTGAAGTGAGCATGAGGTGGGAGAATAAAAAACTCTTACAGTTGACCATTTTATCAAGGAGTGGAGGAGATTTGCGAGTTTCTTATCCAGATATTGAGAAGAGTGTGATTAAAATGAATCAAGAAAAAATAAAAGCGAAATGCATGGGGAAAGATTGTATTTCGGTAGCAACAGCAGAAGGTGATCTGGTTCAATTTTATTTTTAAGAAGATGATGGAAGGCAGTAGTTTGAGACTGCCTTTTAATAAGGATTTAAGAATATAAGCAGTTTCCAACTAGTTGAAAAAGCGTTATAATGGTAATAGGAAGTAATACTCAATGAAAATCAAAGAGCAAACTAGAAAGCTAACCGCAGGTTGCTCAAAACAGTGTTTTGAAGAGATTTTCGAGGAGTATAATTTGTTTAAGAGAGGGTGGGTCTGATGGCTTATATTGAGATGAAACACTGTTACAAGCGTTATCAGGTTGGGGACACGGAGATTGTGGCCAATCGTGATGTGAATTTTGAGATTGAGAAGGGTGAATTGGTTATTATCCTTGGTGCATCTGGTGCAGGTAAGTCAACAGTTCTCAATCTCCTAGGGGGAATGGATACCAATGATGAGGGGGAAATCTGGATTGATGGTGCCAATATTGCAGACTATAGTTCCCACCAGCGAACCAATTACCGCCGCAATGATGTCGGTTTTGTTTTTCAGTTTTATAACCTAGTTTCCAATTTGACTGCTAAGGAAAATGTGGAACTGGCTTCTGAAATCGTGACGGATGCCTTGGATCCTGAACAGGTCTTGACAGATGTAGGTCTGGCTCATCGTCTCAATAACTTTCCAGCTCAGCTTTCTGGAGGGGAGCAACAGCGAGTCTCCATTGCACGCGCGGTAGCCAAAAATCCTAAAATTCTTCTTTGTGACGAACCAACAGGCGCCTTGGATTATCAGACAGGCAAGCAAGTCTTGAAGATTCTTCAAGATATGTCTCGTCAAAAGGGAGCGACGGTGATTATCGTGACTCATAATGGAGCTTTGGCGCCCATTGCTGATCGCGTGATTCATATGCACGATGCCAGTGTTAAGGATGTGGTGCTCAACCAGCATCCTCAGGATATTGACAGTTTGGAGTACTAGCATGATCAAGCGAAAAACTTATTGGAAGGACTTAATTCAGTCCTTCACAGGCTCCAAGGGGCGTTTTTTATCCATCTTGATCCTGATGATGTTGGGATCTCTAGCCTTAGTAGGCCTCAAAGTAACCAGTCCCAACATGGAGGCGACAGCTAATGCTTATTTAACAACTGCTAAAACCTTGGATTTGGCAGTTATGTCTAATTATGGTTTGGATCAAGCAGATCAAGAAGAACTAGAACAGATAGAGGGCGCAGAGGTTGAGTTTGGCTATTTGACAGATGTGACTATGGAGAATGGGCAGGATGCCATTCGGCTGTACTCCAAATCAGAGCGAATTTCAACCTTTCAGCTAAGAGAGGGACGACTTCCTCAGTCAGATAAGGAAATCGCCTTGGCAAGTCATTTGCAAGGCCAATATCGTGTGGGACAGGAGATTAGTTTTAAAGAAAAAGAAGAGGGTCATTCCTCTTTAAAAGACCATACTTATACCATTACTGGTTTTGTGGATTCAGCTGAAATCCTCTCCCAGCGAGATATGGGCTACGCAGCAAGTGGAAGTGGGACTCTGACAGCCTATGGGGTGATTTTACCTAGTCAGTTTGATCAGAAAGTCTATAATATAGCTCGTTTGAAATATCAAGATTTAGCAGGCTTAAATGCTTTTTCATCAGCTTATGAAGAAAAATCCAAGCAACATCAGGAAGAACTTGAACAAGTTCTATCAGATAATGGCAAGGCACGTCTGCAACTCTTGAAAAAAGAAGGGCAAGAGTCTCTCGACAAGGGCCAAGAGGCCCTTGACAAGGCTGAGACTAATTTGCAGGAAGGCAAGCGTCGTTTAGCAGCTGCTCAAGCTCGTATACTGGCTCAAGAAAGTCAACTAGCCTTGCTTCCTCAAGCTCAGAGAGAGCAGGCCCGTGCTCAACTTACCCAAGCCAAGCAGGAATTGGGCAAGGAAGAGGACAAACTAAAGCAGGCTGAACAAAATTTAGCCCAAGAAAAGGAAAAATTAGAAAAACATCAGCAAGTCTTGGATGATTTAGCTGAGCCCAAGTATCAAGTCTATAATCGTCAGACCATGCCTGGCGGTCAAGGCTACCTCATGTACAGTAATGCTTCAGCCAGTATTCGGGCAGTAGGCAATATCTTTCCTGTAGTGCTTTATGCTGTAGCAGCCATGGTGACCTTTACAACTATGACTCGCTTTGTGGATGAAGAGCGAACACATGCAGGGATTTTTAAGGCCTTGGGTTATCGCAGTAAGGATATTATCGCCAAATTTCTCCTCTACGGTCTAGTAGCTGGGACTGTAGGAACAGCTCTAGGTAGTATACTTGGACATTATTTACTAGCCGGTGTAATTTCAAGTGTCATTACAAAAGGCATGGTGGTGGGAGAAATCCAGATTCAGTTCTATTGGAGCTATAGCTTACTGGCTCTTGGTTTGAGTTGGTTGGCGAGTGTGTTACCAGCCTATCTGGTGGCTCGGAGGGAACTTCATGATGAAGCAGCCCAGCTTTTACTGCCTAAACCTCCTGTTAAAGGAGCTAAAATCTTACTGGAGCGCATCGGTTTTATCTGGCGTCGTCTCAGTTTTACCCATAAGGTAACAGCCCGTAATATCTTCCGTTATAAACAGCGGATGTCGATGACGATTTTTGGTGTGGCAGGTTCAGTCGCTCTGCTCTTTGCCGGTTTGGGAATTCAATCCTCTGTAGCAGGAGTTCCGTCTAGACAGTTTCAACAAATCCAACAGTATCAAATGATTGTCTCTGAAAATCCTAGTGCGACCAATCAGGACAAGGCAGAACTGGAAGAGATGTTGAAAGGACATGATATTCAAGCCTACCAGAAAATTTATTCTAAGACGCTAGACAAGGATTTCAAAGGTAAGGCTAGTCTTCAGACCATTACCCTTATGAGGACAGAGAAGGAAGATTTGACTCCCTTTATGCATCTGCAAGACCATCAGCAGGAGCTGACATTAAAAGATGGGGTCATTATTACAGCTAAACTGGCTCAGCTGGCAGATGTCAAGGTTGGGCAGACTCTAGAAATTGAAGGTAAGGAACTAACGGTCGCTGCCATTGCTGAGAACTACGTTGGTCACTTTATTTATATGAGTCAGGCTAGCTATGAGCAACTTTACGGACAGGTGCCGCAAGCTAATACTTATCTGGTCTCGCTAAGGGATACCAGTGCTACTAGTATCGAAAGGCAGGCAGGCTTGCTTATGAATCAATCTGCGGTGTCCAGCGTTGTCCAGAATGCTTCAGCCATCCGACTCTTTGACTCTGTCGCTAGCTCACTCAATCAGACCATGACCATTTTAGTCATCGTGTCGGTTCTATTGGCTATTGTTATCCTTTACAATCTGACCAATATCAACGTGGCTGAGAGAATCCGTGAACTCTCCACTATCAAGGTGCTCGGTTTTCATAATAATGAAGTCACCCTCTACATTTACCGTGAGACGATTGTGATGTCCCTTGTGGGAATCGTACTTGGTCTGGTAGCTGGTTTCTATTTACACCAATTTTTGATTCAAATGATTTCGCCTGCGACTATTCTCTTTTATCCGCAGGTAGGCTGGGAAGTCTATGTAATCCCAGTGGCAGCAGTAAGCACCATTTTGACCTTGCTTGGTTTCTTTGTCAATTATCATCTGAGAAAGGTTGATATGCTTGAAGCCTTGAAATCTGTAGAGTAATTTAGTTGTTTTTATCAGATCGAACTTGAATTTACTTGTAAAAAATCCTCCGTTTCAAAGAGCAGGGAACTCTTTGTGACAGAGGATTTTTTTCTATAGGGCTTTAGCAGCTGCAATTGCGGCTTCGAAGTTTGGTTCAGAGTTGATATTGTCCACGTATTCAACGTAGCGAATAGTATTGTCAGTATCGAGGACAAAGACTGCGCGTGCCAATAGGTGCCACTCATTGATTAAGAGGGCATAATCACGTCCAAAGGAATGGTCGAAGTAGTCTGAGAGCATGATGGCATTTTCAATGCCTTCAGCCCCACACCAACGTTTTTGGGCAAATGGTAGGTCCATTGAAACAGTCAAGACAACCGTATTATCCAGTCCAGCCAGTTCTTCATTAAAGCGACGCGTTTGAGTTGAGCAGATGCCTGTATCGATAGAAGGCACGACACTCAAGACTTTTTTCTTGCCATCAAAATCAGCCAGAGATTTTTTAGAAAGGTCTGTTGTAGTGAGAGAAAAATCAAGCGCCTTGTCGCCGACTTGTAGTTGTTTACCTGTAAAGCTCACAGGATTTCCGAGAAAAGTTACCATAGGATACTCCAATCTTTTTTCTTCCATTTTAGCTGAAACAGCCGGAATTTTCCAATGATTTGACCGGAAATGTGGGCATAGAAAAAACGCCAGCTCATGTGAGAATGACGTTTTTCAGAGGCTTATTTTGCCAATCCTTCAGCAATCTTATCAAGGTTGTATTTCATCATGCTGTAGTAGCTGTCGCCTTCTTTACCTTGTTCTGCGATAGAGTCAGTAAAGATTTGTGCGTAGATTGGGATGTTTGTGTCTTGTGAAACAGTTTTCATTGGACGGTCATCCACACTAGATTCTACAAAGAGTGATGGAACTTTTGTTTGGCGAAGTTTTTCAACCAAGGTCTTGATTTGTTCAGGTGTTCCTTCTTCTTCAGTATTGATTTCCCAGATGTAAGCACTTGGGACACCATAGGCTTTAGAGAAGTATTTGAATGCTCCTTCGCTGGTTACAATGAGTTTCTTTTCAGCAGGGATGTTATTAAATTTATCCTTACTTTCTTTATCAAGTTTGTCTAACTTATCAGTATATTCTTTGAGATTTTTTTCATAGAATTCCTTGTTGTTAGGGTCTTTGGCGCTCAATTGTTTGGCGATATTTTTAGCAAAGATAATCCCATTTTCAAGGTTGAGCCAAGCGTGTGGGTCTTCTTTACCTTTTTCATTTTTTCCTTCAAGGTAGATAACATCAACGCCTTCGCTGACTGCAAAGTAGTCTTTGTTTTCAGTTTTCTTAGCATTTTCTACCAATTTTGTAAACCAAGCATTGCCACCTGTTTCAAGGTTGATACCGTTATAGAAAATGAGGTCTGCCTCAGAAGTTTTCTTAACATCTTCAGGAAGTGGTTCGTATTCGTGTGGGTCTTGCCCAATCGGAACGATACTATGAAGATCAATTTTATCACCAGCAATATTTTTAGTAATATCAGCGATGATTGAGTTTGTAGCAACAACTTTTAGTTTTTGACCAGAAGCTGTATCTTTTTTTCCGCTAGCACATGCTACAAGAGCAATAACAGAAAGAAAGAGAACGAGTAATGTACCTAATTTTTTCATTAGATCCTCCAATTTATTGGGGTTTTACCCCTTATTTTAACAAATGTTTATTTTTTAGTTTCAAATATCGTTGTTTTGGAGCGATAAAGAAGCTAATGAGAAAGAAACTAGCGGCTGTAAGCACGATACTAGAACCTGCCGCAACGTTAAAGCTATAGCCGATAAAGAGCCCCAAAACTGAAGCTGTCGCTCCAAAGGTTGAGGAAAGGAAAATCATGCTTTTCAGGCTATTAGCATACAGATAAGCAGTTGCAGCTGGGGTAATCAGCATGGCTACAATCAGGATAGTTCCGACACTTTGCATGGCTGTCACAGACACGAGAGTCAAGAGTACCATGAGAAGGTAGTGATAGAAATTGACAGGCATTCCCATGGCTTTAGCCAAGAGTTCATCAAAGGAAGTGATCAAGAGTTGCTTGAAGAAAATCCAGATTAACAAGAGAATGACTGCCCCCACACCCATAGTAATAAACATATCCGTATCTTGGACGGCCAAGATATTACCAAAAAGGATATGGAAAAGGTCAGTTGAACTTTTAGCGACACTAATCAAGATGATACCGAGGGCTAAGAAAGAAGAAAAGGTAATGCCGATGGCGGTATCGCTTTTGATAATCGAGTTCCCCTTGATGTAGGTAATGATGATGGCAGCTAGCAATCCAAAGACAATGGCTCCGATAAAGAAGTCAAGGCCCAAGATGAAGGAGAGGGCTACACCTGGCAAGACAGCATGTGAAATAGCATCTCCCATGAGTGACATCCCGCGTAGAATGATGAAACATCCCACAGCTCCAGCTACGACTCCGACGACAATAGCTGTTATCAAGGCATTTTGTAAGAAATGGAATTTTTGTAATCCATCGATAAATTCTGCAATCATAGGTCACCTCCATTGAAAAATAGTCGATTACCGTAAGCTTTTTTGAGATTGGCTTCGGTAAAGGTTTCTTTGGTTGGACCAAAGGCAATCACTTCTCGATTGACAAGCAAGACTTGATCGAAGTAGTGGGGAACCTTGCTGAGGTCGTGGTGGACGATGAGAACCGTCTTTCCAGCTTTTTTCAGATTTCTCAGCGTATTCATGATGATTTCCTCACTGACAGAGTCAATCCCAACAAAGGGTTCATCCAAGAGGATATAGTCGGCTTCCTGAACTAAACATCTGGCAATCAAAACCCGCTGGAATTGACCTCCAGACAGTTGACTGATTTGACGTTCAGCGTAGTCAGCTAGACCGACAATTTCAAGGGCCTCTTGCACTTTCTTCCAATGTTTAGCATTTAAACTGCGAAAGAGAGGGATAGAGGGAAAGAGTCCTAACGAGACGCATTCCTTGACCTTGATGGGAAAGTTGTAGTCGATATTGATTTTTTGTTCGACATAGGCAATTCGGTGTAAGGATTTTTTAACTTCCTTGTCATCGAGAAATGCCTGACCTTGATGTGGGATAATTCCCAGCATACCTTTTAATAGTGTTGATTTTCCAGCACCGTTTGGGCCAATGATACCTGTAATTGTCGGTCCATGGAGCACTAGTGAAATATCCTTAAGTGCCAACGTTTCTTTGTAGGAGACACTGAGGTTTTCGATACGTATCATAAACTTATATTCCTCCTGTCTCTTAATATACATTAAAAAAAAAATTAAGTCAAGTTAATTTTTGAAAAAATTAAAATAATAACTGAAAAACAATGGGAAACATCCGTTCATTTTTAATTGCATTCCCAAGCAATTTTTGTTAAGCTAAAAACAAGTACAAATGAAAGCGAGAACAAGATGACACGTTATCAAGATGATTTTTATGATGCTATCAATGGGGAATGGCAACAGACAGCTGAAATTCCAGCAGATAAGTCTCAAACGGGAGGTTTTGTTGATTTAGACCAGGAAATTGAAGATCTGATGCTGGCGACAACAGACAAGTGGTTGGCAGGAGAAGAGGTGCCTGAGGATGCTATCTTGGCAAACTTTGTCAAATATCACCGCCTAGTTCGTGATTTTGACAAGAGAGAAGCTGACGGTATCACACCTGTCTTACCACTTCTTAAAGAATTCCAAGAATTGGAGACTTTTGCGGATTTTACAGCTAAACTAGCAGAGTTTGAGCTTGCAGGAAAACCTAATTTCCTTCCTTTTGGTGTATCGCCAGACTTTATGGATGCTAGAATCAATGTTCTATGGGCTAGCGCTCCAAGCACGATCCTTCCAGATACGACCTACTATGCTGAAGACCATCCTCAGCGAGAAGAGCTTTTGACTCTTTGGAAAGAAAGCAGCGTAAATCTCCTCAAGGCTTATGATTTCTCTGATGAAGAAATTGAAGACTTGCTAGAGAAAAGACTAGAATTGGACCGCCGAGTTGCGACAGTGGTGCTCTCTAATGAAGAAAGTTCAGAGTATGCTAAACTTTACCATCCATATGCTTATGAAGATTTCAAGAAATTCGCACCTGCCCTACCTTTGGATGACTTCTTCCAAGCCGTTATTGGGCAAGTACCAGACAAGGTTATTGTAGACGAGGAACGTTTCTGGCAAGCAGCAGACCAATTCTATAGTGAAGAGGCTTGGCCTCTCCTCAAGGCAACCTTAATTTTAAGTGTTGTGAATCTCTCAACCAGCTATTTAACAGAAGAAATCCGTGTCTTGTCAGGTGCCTATAGCCGTGCGCTTTCAGGAGTTCCAGAAGCCAAAGATAAGGTCAAGGCAGCCTATCAGCTAGCACAAGGTCCTTTCAAACAAGCTTTGGGTCTCTGGTATGCCCATGAAAAATTCTCTCCAGAGGCTAAGGCGGATGTGGAGAAAAAAGTGGCAACTATGATTGATGTCTATAAGGAACGCTTGGCTAAGAATGACTGGCTGACTCCTGAAACTCGTGACAAGGCCATCGTTAAACTCAATGTCATCAAGCCTTATATCGGTTACCCAGAAGAATTGCCAGAACGTTATAAGGACAAGGTAGTGGATGAAACGGCTAGTCTTTTTGACAATGCTCTAGCCTTTGCGCGTGTGGAAATCAAGCACAGTTGGAGCAAGTGGAACCAGCCCGTGGACTATAAGGAATGGGGTATGCCTGCTCATATGGTCAATGCTTACTACAATCCACAGAAGAACCTAATTGTCTTCCCAGCGGCCATTTTACAAGCACCTTTCTATGACTTGCATCAGTCATCTTCTGCTAACTACGGTGGTATTGGGGCAGTTATTGCCCATGAAATTTCCCACGCCTTTGATACCAACGGAGCTTCCTTTGATGAAAATGGTAGCCTCAAGGATTGGTGGACAGAGAGCGACTATGCTGCTTTCAAGGAGAAAACACAGAAAGTTATTGACCAGTTTGATGGTCAGGATTCTTATGGAGCAACCATTAACGGTAAATTGACTGTGTCAGAAAACGTGGCTGACTTGGGAGGAATCGCAGCAGCGCTTGAAGCAGCTAAGAGAGAACCAGACTTCTCAGCAGAAGAATTCTTCTACAACTTTGGTCGCATCTGGCGCATGAAAGGTCGACCAGAATTTATGAAACTTTTGGCTAGCGTCGATGTGCACGCACCAGCCAAACTCCGTGTCAATGTGCAAGTACCAAACTTCGATGATTTCTTTACAACCTATGATGTCAAAGAAGGAGACGGTATGTGGCGTTCACCAGAAGCGCGCGTGATTATTTGGTAAGGCAAAAAATTTAGTCATCAGAAAAAAGGCATCCAATCAGGTGTGAAAACCTTGATAGGATGCCTTTTATAGTGGAAAGACTGCTGGATAATGTACTTAAAATGCGATAGTCATTGTCACCATCTTACTAGAAAAAGGGATTGAAGGTCTTTTCATGGGCGATGGTCGTAGCTGGACCATGTCCTGGATAGACATCGTAGTTTGGTAGGGTGAAGAGTTGAGTCTGGATACTATGGAGGAGTTGTTCCATGCTACCAGTTGGAAGGTCGGTCCGTCCGATTGTTTCACGGAAAAGAGCATCACCTGTCAAGACTAGGTGAGCATTAGGAAAGACGATAGAAACACCGCCGATGGAGTGACCTGGTGTTGGCAAGACAGTGAAACGAAATTCCTCCAGTTGGTATTCTTCGTGAAAGACAAAGGTGCGTTCAGCCGGTTTTGCGACCACATCTGCCATATCATCGTGGCGGGGAAGTCCAGAGAGATTGTCGACAGGAGTATAGAGCCAGCTGGCTTCGCTCTCTGCGATATAGACAGGAGGATTGCCAAAAGTCTCGCGAACCAAGTCCAGACTCATGATATGGTCATAATGGGCGTGGGTCAGGAGAATAGCGCAGATCGGTTTGTTGAGGTTCTCGATTGTCTGACGAATGGCTTCCCAATGACTACCAGGATCTACTACGATAAGGTGATTTTCGCCTTCCAGGTAATAGGTGTTTTCATAGGCAACAGGATTGACGGTTTTATGGATTTTCATATTAGCTCCAATCTCAAAGAATGTACTAAATAAGTATAGCACAGTTAGGGAGAATAGGTAAGGATTTAGGATGAACTTAAAAACCAGCATGACTAGATGAAGACAGGCTGGTTATCAATTTATCAATATTGGAGAGGTGTCAATTGCCCTTCATAGGTTGCATAAACTCCGTCATTAGCTTGTTTGATAGATGTGATGTTTAGAGTGCCACCGTAGTTGGCTTCTCGTTTGTCACTATATTCACTATAAGTTATTCTATTGGGCAGGTTCTGGTCGTTAGCATAGTATTGAACGACTGTTTTTTTATAGCCTTGCTGGCTGAATAGGAACAGGCAGCAAACTCCTAACACTAGGAGAGAAAAGATAGAAATAGCAGTTTTTTTCATAGGCGTTCTCCTTATAAACTAAAGGATAAAAGAAAGCATCTTGAGGATTTTTAATTCCAAAATCCAGTCAAGGTACCAGTGTATGTGACACGAGTCCCACCGTTTGATCTTCGTACACTGTCTATTTCAAGTGTTCCTTTGAAGGTTGAATGGAAACTATCATTATATTCTGAATAGTAGATAGTTGGTGGGATGTAACCATCATCGTTATAGTATTTTGTTACTGTTTTACTATAACGATGAGAATATATACGCTCATAACGAGGACCTTCAAAGTTATTTGTTGTACTAGTTTCAGCAGCAGTGATTGGAACGGTAATAGATAGAGCAGTAGCTCCTAATAGTGTTAGTACAGTTTTTTTCATAGAATACTCCTTTGTAAAACGACGTCATTCAACTATATTGACTTGAATGAAAAGGTGATAAGGATAGGGAGTTAAATTATATTTAGGTTACAATATGGTTTCCGTTCTTCTATCTCTCCTTCTATCACCTAAATAGAAAATCTAACTGTACAATGTATTATAAAAAAATATTTCAGAATTGTCAAGCAATTCTGAAATATTTTTTTCCTATTCTGTTCCAATCTAGTTTTCATATTCTTAAAAAAGTGATAAAATGGTAGGAAGAATTGGAGAGTAGAGATGCCAAAAGAAGTGAATTTAACAGGCGAAGAAGTTGTCGCTTTAACCAAAGAATATTTAACAGAAGAGGATGTCCATTTTGTCCATAAGGCCTTGGTCTATGCGGTGGATTGCCACAGTGGTCAGTATCGCAAATCAGGCGAGCCTTATATCATTCACCCTATCCAAGTGGCAGGTATTTTAGCCAAACTCAAGCTAGATGCTGTAACGGTAGCTTGTGGTTTCTTGCACGATGTGGTGGAGGATACAGATGCGACCTTGGACGATTTGGAAAGAGAGTTTGGTCCTGATGTGCGGGTAATCGTAGATGGGGTTACCAAGCTTGGTAAGGTCGAGTACAAATCAATCGAGGAGCAATTAGCGGAAAATCATCGTAAGATGCTCATGGCCATGTCTGAGGACATCCGTGTTATCTTGGTTAAACTGTCTGACCGTTTGCACAATATGCGGACCCTAAAGCACCTTCGAAAAGACAAGCAGGAGCGCATTTCCAAAGAAACCATGGAAATCTATGCCCCACTTGCCCACCGTCTGGGGATTTCCAGTGTCAAATGGGAATTGGAAGACCTGTCTTTCCGTTATCTCAATCCAACGGAGTTTTACAAGATTACCCATATGATGAAGGAAAAGCGCAGGGAGCGTGAAGCCTTGGTGGATGAGGTGGTCACAAAATTAGAGGAATATACGACAGATCGTCACCTAAAAGGGAAGATTTACGGTCGTCCCAAGCATATTTACTCGATTTTCCGCAAAATGCAGGACAAGAGAAAACGGTTTGAGGAAATCTATGACCTGATTGCCATTCGTTGTATTTTAGACACCCAAAGTGATGTTTACGCCATGTTGGGTTATGTGCATGAACTTTGGAAACCGATGCCTGGTCGTTTCAAAGACTATATCGCTAACCGCAAGGCCAATGGTTACCAGTCTATCCATACGACAGTTTATGGGCCAAAAGGACCGATTGAGTTCCAAATTCGGACCAAGGCCATGCACGAGGTGGCTGAGTACGGGGTTGCGGCTCACTGGGCTTATAAGAAAGGCGTTAAGGGGCAGGTTAACAGCAAGGAATCTGCTATTGGGATGAACTGGATCAAGGAGATGATGGAGCTCCAAGACCAGGCTGATGATGCCAAGGAATTTGTGGACTCTGTCAAGGAAAACTATCTGGCTGAGGAGATTTACGTCTTTACCCCAGATGGAGCTGTCCGTTCTCTTCCCAAAGATTCAGGACCGATTGACTTTGCCTATGAAATCCATACCAAGGTTGGTGAAAAAGCGACTGGTGCCAAGGTCAATGGTCGTATGGTTCCTCTGACAACCAAGTTAAAAACTGGGGATCAGGTTGAAATTGTCACCAACCCGAATTCATTTGGTCCTAGCCGTGACTGGCTCAATATGGTCAAGACCAGCAAGGCGCGTAACAAGATTCGTCAGTTCTTTAAAAACCAAGATAAGGAACTGTCAGTCAACAAGGGTCGTGAGATGTTGATGGCCCAGTTCCAAGAAAACGGCTATGTGGCAAATAAATTCATGGACAAGCGCCACATGGACCAAGTTCTACAAAAGACCAGCTACAAGACAGAAGAATCCCTCTTTGCGGCTATTGGTTTTGGAGAAATTGGAGCTATTACTGTCTTTAACCGTCTGACTGAAAAGGAACGTCGTGAGGAAGAACGTGCCAAGGCCAAGGCGGAGGCAGAAGAACTTGTCAAGGGTGGCGAAGTCAAGGTTGAAAACAAAGAAACCCTCAAGGTCAAGCATGAGGGTGGTGTGGTCATTGAAGGTGCCTCAGGTCTCCTAGTGCGGATTGCCAAGTGTTGTAATCCTGTTCCTGGTGACGATATTGTCGGCTATATTACCAAGGGCCGTGGTGTGGCTATTCACCGTGTGGACTGTATGAACCTGCGTGCCCAAGAAAACTACGAGCAACGTCTCCTTGATGTGGAATGGGAAGACCAGTACTCAAACTCAAATAAGGAGTATATGGCCCATATTGATATTTACGGTCTCAACCGTACAGGACTGTTGAACGATGTACTGCAAGTTCTTTCAAACACAACCAAGAATATATCAACAGTCAACGCCCAACCAACTAAGGATATGAAGTTTGCCAATATCCATGTGTCCTTTGGCATTGCCAACCTCTCTACATTGACCACGGTTGTGGACAAGATTAAGAGTGTGCCAGAAGTCTACTCTGTCAAACGGACTAACGGTTAATTGCCCGAGCTCTTACTAGAAAGGCTATTATGAAAATCATTATCCAACGGGTTACAAAAGCCCAAGTGAGTATCGAAGGTCAGATTCAGGGGAAAATCAATCAGGGGCTCTTATTGCTGGTTGGTGTAGGACCAGAGGACCAAGAGGAAGATTTGGACTATGCTGTGAGAAAGCTTGTCAACATGCGGATTTTTTCAGACGCAGAAGGCAAGATGAACCTGTCTGTCAAAGATATTGAAGGAGAACTCCTTTCTATTTCTCAGTTTACCCTCTTTGCGGATACTAAGAAAGGCAATCGTCCAGCCTTTACAGGTGCAGCCAAGCCTGATATGGCATCAGACTTCTATGACGCTTTCAATCAAAAATTAGCGCAAGAAGTACCCGTTCAGACAGGTATCTTTGGAGCGGATATGCAAGTTGAGCTGGTCAATGACGGACCAGTTACCATTATCCTAGATACTAAAAATAGATAAGAAAGACCAAGCCCAGTCGGCTTGGTTTTTCTCATCTATCATAAAATACTCCAAAATGAAATCGTTTCTTGATAGGCTTTTGGGAAGTCTCTTTTCAGTCTTTGGCTTATGCGATAGGAAGAGATGAGATGTCCTAGGATTAGGAGAGTTCCCTGAAGGAGAAGTGGCACACCACTCAAACATATCAAGGAGAGAATCATCAGGCTATCCCATAGAAGGATTTGTAAGGCAAAATGCCAGAATTTTGGTCTAATCTGGGAATAGAGGTGACTAAAGTGGTCACAAAGCTGGTTTGAAAGATAGGCCAATAGCACAGGGTGAAAGAAAATGAGCCAACCACTATAAATTAAAATCCAATCCCAAGTGAGCCCCTCTTTAAATGTCAAAAATGCCAGCATAATTCCATCGATGGCAAGGAGCTCAATGGTTTTGATGAAGATGATTTTTTTCATGCTAAAACCTCCTTTTTTCATCTGTTAGTGACGTAATATTGAATATAATTATTATACAATATTTAGTTGGAGTGTGAAAGCGTTTACTATCTTTTTTGATATAAAAAATAGATAAGAAAACCCTGAAAATCAAACTTTCAGGGTTGGTAGGGGATTGGAGAAATTAGTTGATTTTCTCGACATAGAGTTGTTTTGCAATGTCCATACTTACTTGTAAGTCCTCGTCTTTACTAAGGATAGTGAAGGTGTTGCTGAAGCCATCAAACTGCTTGACTTGGAGCTGATCACCGATGTGAAGTGAGTGCTTGTCCAGATAATGGAGAATGTCAAAACTATCATGCACCCGAGTCAGGCGGTAGGAGCCAGCTTCCTTGATGTCAGCTAGTGGGAGGTTATTGATTTCAACTAGGAGTTCTCCCTTGGCAGGAATGGTTCCTCCGTGAGGGCAGGTCTTGGGAAATCCAAGCAATTTATCCAGTCTTTCCACGAAGAGGTCAGAGACAGTATGTTCCAATACCTCAGCTTCCTCGTGAATCTGGTCACTCGTATAGTTTAAATGATGAACCAGAAAAACTTCAATCAAGCGGTGTTTACGATAGAGCTCAGAGACCAATTTGAGGCCGAGGTCAGTCAGTAGATAGCCACATTCCTTGTCCTTGAGGATGAGATTTTCGCTCTTCATCCGTTTAATCATTTCAGTTACGGCAGGGGGAGAGACTTGCATGCGGGCAGCAATTTCCTTGTTGGTAATCTTATGCAAATCTATGCTAATTTCATAAATACATTTTAGATAGTCTTCTTTATTCGGGGTCATTCGCTTCCTCTTGTCTAATATCTTTATCTAGTATATCAAAAAAAGCTAGATTTCTCTAGCTGTGACTTTTTATGTTATACTTATTGCAAGAGAAAAAACGAGGAGATGGATATGACGAAAATAGCTCTTCTTTCAGATATTCATGGAAATACCACCGCCTTGGAGGCTGTTTTGGCAGATGCTCGGCAGCGAGGAGTGGATGAATACTGGCTTTTGGGAGATATTCTCATGCCAGGGACAGGGCGTAGAAGGATTTTGGACTTGTTGGCTCAACTACCGATTACAGCTAGAGTTTTGGGAAATTGGGAAGATAGTCTGTGGCATGGTATCCGTAAGGAATTGGATAGTACTCGTCCCAGCCAACGCTATCTCTTGCGCCAGTGCCAGTATGTTCTAGAGGAGATTTCCCTAGAAGAAATTGAACTGCTCCATAATCAACCACTCCAGATCCATCGTCAGTTTGGGGATTTGACGGTAGGAATTAGCCACCATCTTCCTGATAAGAATTGGGGACGAGAGTTGATTCATACTGGAGCGCAAGAGGATTTTGATCGCTTGGTGACCAATCCGCCTTGCGATATTGCTGTTTATGGTCATATTCACCAGCAGTTGCTTCGTTACGGGACTGGTGGACAATTGATTGTCAATCCTGGTTCGATTGGGCAACCTTTCTTTTTAGACGCTCAGCTACGGAAGGACTTGCGGGCCCAGTATATGATTTTGGAGTTTGATGACAAGGGCTTGGTAGATATGGACTTCCGACGGGTAGACTACGATGTGGCAGCTGAATTGCAGTTGGCTAAAGACCTCAAACTTCCCTATTTTGAGGTTTATTATGAAAGTCTGGTCAATGGGATCCACCATACTCATCATCAGGAATTTTTGAGAGAATTGGCCCAGAAAGAGGGTTATGATAGGGAATTAGATGCTTGGTTGAAAAGTGGTAACGATTGACATTACAACTGAAAAGGGTATAATAATAGAAAAAGAAGAGTAGAGGCAGGCTAGCCTCATAAAAAGGAGAAGAGGATGCAAATTCCAAGTAGATTTACCATTGCGACTCATATGCTGATTATTATTGCCCTCAAGGGGAAGGAAAGCAAGGTGACCAGTGATTTTCTGGCTGCTAGTGTCGGGGTCAATCCTGTCATTATCAGAAAAACCTTGTCCCAGTTGAAGAAGGCAGAGCTGATTTCAGTAGCGCGTGGAACGGGCGGAACAGAGATTGTCAAGGATCTCAAGGACATTAGTCTTTTAGATGTTTATCAAGCGGTTGAGTGTCTTGGTAAGACCGGTCAACTCTTTAGTTTCCATGACAATCCAAATCCAAATTGCCCAGTTGGAGCTCATATTCATGATGTTTTGGATCAAAAATTGGAGAGAATTCAGCTGGCTATGGAGGCTGAACTTGGTCAGACCAGTTTAGAGCAAGTCGTGGCTGATGCAGAGAGTCAGATGAAGGAGTGATTTTTTCTTTAAAACAAAAAAGCTTATGAAAAGGTTTTTATACTCAATGAAAATCAAAAAGCAAACTAGGAAGCTA